>JBDHSX010000015.1:0-38797 GCA_039808365.1 Xanthobacteraceae bacterium
GCGTGCGGCGGCGCGAGAGGGCTGTTCACCGGCTGCTCGCCGTGCGGGCAGGTCGTTGTCAGCCCGTGCGCCCAGGGCTTCCACGCCGGGTTCGGTCATGTCGGGTTCAGCCACTATCAGCGGCTGGCCGATCCGTCGCCGCGATATTTCTGGGTCAATCAGGGGCCGGTGTATGACGGTCCCGGCCAGTTCGCGCCGCGGCCGTTCTATCAGGAGCGCACCGTCTCCGGCTGGAGCGGCCCGGCCGTCGTCACCCGTCGCTTGCATTATCGCATGCGCGCCGCGCATATGAGCCACGGCTTTGGCATGCATGCGGGCCATCATCACCATCATCATGCTCACGTCCGGCGCGACGGCGAGGTGGTTCCGCGTCCAGCGTCGCGCCGCGTCCGCGCCGATGGCCATGCGCCCCGCTTCCGCGACAGCGGCAGCTATTCGTATCGCAGCGGTTTTCGCGGCGGGCCCGCGCGGTAGGGCTGGACGCGCGTTCCGATTCAAGCGGAACGGGCTCCAGCCTCAGGACCGAGGTTCGAACGCCGTGCCGTTCGGCTTGATGCGGATACCGCGGCGCAGCCGCGTCCACGGCAGCGCCGCGGTGTCGGCCGGCATCGCGCCCGGTGCGGCGCAGATCAGAAGCGTCTCCGCGATCGGCTCGAAGTCGGCGCGGAAATGCACCGAGCTTTTATTGACGAGGATCGCCTGTTCGGTCGGCTCGATGCCGACATAGCGATACATCGCCTGATCGGCGAGTTGCGCCTTGTGCGATGACACCACCACGCGGACGTCGTCGATGCGCAAGGCCGCCGACGGGCCCATATCCATGTCGCGGCCGCCATAATAGGGGCCGGGCGCGTTGAAGCGGCCGTCCGACAGTTTCTCGACCACGAACGTCGCCTCGTAGGGCGCATCGCCGGAAATGCCGGACTTGCCGCCGAGCGCGAGCGTGACGCGCGCGCCTTCGCCGGCGGCGTGCGCGGCGGCGGCCGAGGCGGGATCGTAGATCACGCCGGTCGCCGCGCGCGTCGCCTTGTTGCGCACCAGCGCGCGCAGCATGCCGGTGGTGTCGGAATCGCCGCCGGCGCCGGGATTGTCCTGGGTGTCGGCGATCACCACCGGTTTTCGCGCGGTCTTCGCGATTTCCATCGCGCGCAATACGCCCTCGTCGGGCGAATAGATTTTGCCGTCGAAGTCATTCTCGTGGCCGATCACCAGTTGCGCGATGGCGTCGGCCGCGGCATCGGCGTCGGCTGGCGTGCGGCCATAGGCGAATACCGTGGGGCCGCAGCCGGGAAAGTCGGCGGCGGGAAAACCCGGCGCGAACGACAAGGTCGGCACCGCGTCGCTCTGAAGCGCCGCGAGCCTGTCATAGATGCCCCTGGTCGGCTGGTCGAAAGTGCATTGCCAACTGATCGGGATCAGGAACGGCAGTTGCCGAAAGGCTTTGGCGAAGCGTTGCTTGCCCTCCAGCAGCAGGGCCAGATGTTTGGCCGAAGCGCGGCCGGTGTCAGCCATGTCGACATGCGGATAGGTGCGATAGGCGATCAGCGCGTCGGCGTGTTCGACCATTTCCGGCGTGACGTTGGCGTGCAGGTCGAGGCTCACCACCAGCGGCAGATCCGGCCCGATCACCTTGCGCACGCGGGCCAAAAGCTCGCCTTCGCCGTCGTCGAGATGTTCGGTGACCATCGCGCCGTGCAGATCGAGGTAAACCGCGTCGAGCGCGCCGGCGGCGGCGATGCCGTCCACCATTTCCCTGGCGACGCGCTCATAGGCGTCCTCCGTCACGTGGGCGCAGGGACTGGCGCCGCAGGCGATGGTCGGGATCAGGTCCCAGCCCCGCGCCACCGCATCCTCGACGAAGCCGGCGAGGCCGACATTGATGCCGCGCATCACCTTCAGCACGTCGGAGCCGCGGGTCATCGCCGGCCAGCCGCCGCCGTGGACGAAATCGGCATAGGTCGCCTTGGTGGGCGCGAAGGTGTTGGTCTCGTGCAGAAAGCCGCCGACGGCGATGCGGGTCATGAGGTTGTTCCACTATCAAGACCGTCATTGCGCGCGAAGCGAAGCAATCCAGGAGCAGCAAAGAAAGAGCTGGATTGCTTCGCTTCGCGCGCAATGACGGTTAGCCGATTCTGAATCATCAAACGGACGTGGCCGCATCGTGCGGCGCCGTGGCGACCGGCCGGAAATTGGCGAAATCCCAGTGGCGGCCCGGCGCGGCTTCGAGCAGTTGCTTGGTATACGCCTGTTGCGGGTTGGTGAGAATCTCCCCCGCCGCGCCCTGTTCGACGACGCGGCCGTGCTGCATCACCACCACCTCGTCGCAAATTTGCGCGGCGACCCGCAGGTCATGGGTGATGAACAACAGCGCGATGCCGAGCCGGGTCTGGATCTCGTCGAGGAGGTCGAGCACCTGCGCCTGCACCGAGACGTCGAGCGCGGAGACTGCTTCGTCCGCCACCAGCACGTCGGGATCGAGCGCCAGCGCGCGGGCGATGGCGATGCGCTGGCGCTGGCCGCCGGAGAACTGGTGCGGATAGCGCGAGATGGCGTCGGCGGGCAGGTCGACCAGTTCGAGCAGTTCGCCGGCGCGCTTGATGGCTTCCGCATGCGGCACGCCGTAATTCACCGGCCCCTCGGCGATGGTCTCGCCGACGGTGACGCGCGGATTGAGCGAGCGGTAGGGGTCCTGAAACACGATCTGGATACGCTTGCGGTGCGGCCGCAGCGCCGGGCGCGACAGCGTCGAGATATCCTGGCCGGCGAGGCGAACCTCGCCCGAGGTCGGATCGATCAGCCGAACGATGCAGCGCGCCACGGTGGACTTGCCGGAGCCGCTTTCGCCGACGATGCCGAGCGTGCGGCCCTTGCGCAGCGTCAGCGTCACGTTCTGCGCGGCCGCGACCTCGCGCGCCTCGCCGAACATCGAGCGCTGGCGATAGACCTTGCCGAGGCTGTTGGTTTCCAGCACCACCGGTTCACTGGACGCCGGCCGCGCCGTGCGCGGGATCAGGCTCGGCACCGACGCCAGCAGGTTGCGGGTGTATTCCATGGTCGGCGCGCGCAGGATGGCGTCGAGCGCGCCGGTCTCCACCACCTTGCCCTTGCGCATCACCACCACGCGGTCGGCGATTTCCGCCACCACGCCCATGTCGTGGGTGATGAACAGCACCGCGGTGCCGTGGTCGCGCTGCAAGTCGCGGATCAGCGACAGGATCTGCTTCTGCGTGGTGACGTCGAGCGCGGTGGTCGGCTCGTCGGCGATCAGCAGCTTCGGTTCGAGCACCAGCGCCATGGCGATCATGATGCGCTGGCGCTGGCCGCCGGAGAGCTGATGCGGATACGACTTGAAAATGCGCGCGACGTCCGGCAGCCGCACCTGCTCCATCATCGCCAGAATGCGCTCGCGCCGGGCGCGGGCGTCGAGATTGGTGTGGGTGCGCAGCACCTCGTCGATCTGCGTGCCGACCGGCACCACCGGGTTGAGCGCGGTCATCGGCTCCTGAAAGATCATCGCCATGGTGGTGGCGCGCAACTGCCGCAGGCGTCGATCGCCGGCTTTCAGGATGTCCTCGCCGGCCAGCGTGATGGTGCCGCGCGTTGGCACCAGCACCTTTTTCGGCAACAGGCCCATCGTCGTCAGCGAGGTCACCGATTTGCCGGAGCCGCTTTCGCCGACCACGCACAGCGTCTCGCCCTGCCGCACTTGAAGCGAGACGCCGTCGATGATGCGAGGTGCGTCGGGCCGCCGGCCGATCGAGATGACCAGATCGTTGATGTCGAGGATTACGGGGGCGGCGGAGGTTGTGGAGCGGGGCGTCGTCATGGGCGGGCCTCGCGCTGTTTCATGCGCGGGTCGAGAGCGTCACGCGCGGCGTCGCCGATCAGGTTGACCGAGAGGATGGCGATCGACAGCATCAGGCCGGGCCAGAAGATCAGCGACGGCTTGATCTGGAAGTAGGCGCGGCCCTCGGCCATGATGTTGCCCCAGGTCGGGATTTCCGGGCTGATGCCGGCGCCGAGGAACGACAGGATCGCCTCGACGAGAATGGCGGAGGCGCAGACATAGGTGCCTTGCACGATCAGCGGCGCGATGGTGTTGGGCATCAGGTGACGCCACATGATTTTCGGCAGGCCGGTGCCGACCGAGATCGCGGCTTCGACGTAGGGCTCCTCGCGGGCCGACAACACCACCGAGCGCACCAGCCGCGCCACCCGCGGCACCTCGGGAATGGTGATGGCGATCAAGACCGTCATCAGGCTGGCGCCGGACAGTGACACCACCGCGATCGCCAGCAGGATCGCCGGGATCGCCATCAGGCCGTCCATGATCCGCATCATGATGGCGTCGACCCATTTGAAGAAGCCGGAAACGAGGCCGATCAGGAGGCCGATCGCGACGCTGAACACCGCCGAGCCGAGGCCGATCAGCAGCGAGACGCGCCCGCCGTAAATGATCCGCGAGAGCACGTCGCGGCCGTAGGCGTCGGTGCCGAGCGGAAATTCGGCGCTGGCCGGCTTCAGCCGCAGCGCCGGCGCCAGGAGTTGCGGATCATGCGGCGCAATCAACGGCGCGAAAATCGCCATCAGCACGATCGCCGCGAGACAGAACGCCGCGACGGCGATGATCGGATTCGAGCGCAGCAGGTTGCCGCCGAGGCGGCGCGGCGTGATCTGGAGCGAGGGTTCCGGCAGGACTTCGACGGCCATCAGTAGCGAATCCTCGGATCGAGCAGGGTGTAGGAGAGATCGATCAGGAGATTGATCCCGACATAGATGCCGCTGGTCAGAAGGATCATCGCCTGAATGACGGGGTAATCGCGCGCCAGCACCGCGTCCACGGTGAGGCGGCCGATGCCGGGCAGGTTGAAAACCGTTTCGGTGACGACGACGCCGGAAATCAACAGCGCGAAGCCGGTGCCGATGACGGTGATGACCGGCACCGCGGCGTTGCGCAGCGCGTGGCGCAGCAGCACGCCGTGCTCGGCGATGCCCTTGGCGCGGGCGGTGCGGATGTAGTCCTCATCCAGTACGTCGAGCATCGCGGCGCGGGTCATGCGCGCGATCAGCGCGATATAGATGAATGACAGCGTCAGCGTCGGCAGGATGATGCGTTCGAGAAACGGGCCGAAGCCCCCGGCGAGCTTGCGATAGCCCTGCACCGGCAGCCAGCGCAGGTCGATGGCGAAAATCTGGATCAGCACGTAGCCGATCACGAACACCGGCACCGAGAAGCCGAGCACCGACAGCGCCATCACCAGGCGGTCGATCCAGGTGCCGTGTTTCCATGCGGCGATGACGCCGAGCGGCACGGCGACGATCACGGTGAAAATGATGGTCGCCAGCGCGATGGCGATGGTCGGCTCGATGCGATTGCCGATCATGGTGATGACCGGCACGTTGGAGATCAGCGAGACGCCGAAATCGCCATGTAGCAACTTGCCGATCCAGGTGACGAATTGCGTATAGAGCGGCTCGTTCAGGCCGAGCGAGGTGCGGATGCGATCGAGCTGTTCGGGGGTGGCGTTCTCGCCGGCGAGAATGGCGGCGGGGTCGCCCGGCGTCAGCCGCAGCAGCAGGAACACGAACAGCGCCACCACCCCCATCACGGGAATGGCGGCGAGGATGCGGCGGATCAGGTATCCCAGCATGTGTCCCTACCTCGTGGCGCCTGGCCGCTGATGCAAATTCCGCCGGGTGGGAGAATATTCTGTTTCCTCCACCCGGATCGCAAGTTCAGCAATTCCCGTGCCATCCGTCCCTAACGTGATCGCGGCTCTTGGCGGCCGCTGAGTTCGGTCTAGTCCAGTGTCGCCAGCAAGCCTGCCATCAGCCGGCCACGTTCGGCAAGACTGTCCACCTCGATATGTTCGTTGAGCGTGTGGACGCCGCCGCCGCGCACGCCGAGCCCGTCCAGCGAGGGGATGCCCATCGCGCCGGTGAAATTGGCGTCGGAGCCGCCGCCGGCGCTGCCGTGCGGCAGATTCATGCCCATCTGCGCGGCAATGCCGCGCGCCTTTTCATAGAGCGCCATGGTTCCGGCGTCCGGCTCCCACACCGGGCGGGTGACGCCGCGCGTCACCGTGAAGGTGACGTCATCGCGGGTTCCGGACAGGGCCAGCATCCGCGCGACGCCGTCGTCGAGATCGGCCTGGCGTTTCGCCATGCTGAGCGCCTCGCCGGTGCAGGTGGTCGCGACGCAGTTCACCCACTGGCCACCATGAACGACGCCGACGCTGAAGGTGCAGTCGGGGCCGGTCATGGCGTCGATGGCGATGATCTGGCGCGCCATCTCGCGGATCGCGGAGCGGCCGGAGGCCAGCGTCGCGCCGGCGTGGCTCGGCTTGCCGGTGGCTTCGAGATTGAAGCGGGCGATGGCGTAGCGGCCGGTGACGACGCCGTTGTCGTCGCGGCCGGGCTCCGGCACCAGCACGTATTTGTTGCGCGCCGCTTCCGCCTCGATGACGTCGCGCACGCTCGGCGTGCCGACCTCCTCGTCGGGCGTCAGCAGGAAGGTGATCGGCAGCGGCGTGGTGAAGGCGGCGCGCTGCAACTGGCGGATCGCTTCCAGCGCCAGATAGTTGCCGCCCTTCATGTCGTAGACGCCGGGGCCGTAGCACTTGTTGCCCTCGCGCCGCCACGGCAGCTTGTCCAGCGTGCCGACCGGATGCACGGTGTCGAGATGGCCGGCGATCAGGATGCCGGGCTCGCCCTGTTTCGGATGCGGGAAGCGGGCGCGGACGCAATCGCCGAACCCCATCCGTCCCGGAATGCGCTCGATCGTCGCGCCCGCCAGCGCCATGTCGCGGGCCGCGAGATCGAGCATGCGGTTGACCGCGGCGCGATCCCAGGTCGGGCTTTCGCACTCGACCCACTGACGCAGGCCCTGCAACATGGTTTCGGTGTCGAACGGGAGATTGGCGGGATTCATGTCGTGGGTCCTTGTGATAGGCTCTGCATCATGGGATCGCGGTCGCTGCCGAGCGATACGTTGCGGCCAATAATGCCGACTGCGCCGAGAATTACCAGCGCGACATTCGCCACGCGACCGATGTGATCGCCCACATCAATGTTGCGCTGCATTCTACGAGAACGGCGTTGACGCGTTCACCGCTTGATGCAACTCTCGAATCCAATTGGGCGACATCATGTTGACGGGTTTTGCGCGCGGCTCGGGATGCGAGCGGCGTGCACTGTTTCGCATCGGTCGCCGACCAAATTAAAATGGGGAGGGATGGAATGGTTCAAATTACCCGCAGGCAGTTTTCAACGATGGCTTCCGTGGCCGCGCTTTCGGCGGCGCTGCCGCTGCCAGCGATGGCGGCCGGCAAGACCATTACGGCGGTGATGCACTCCGACCTGCGCATCATCGATCCGGGGCTGACGACAGCCTACATCACGCGCGATCACGGCTATATGATCTACGATACGCTGCTGGCGATGGATTCCAACTTCAAGATCCAGCCGCAGATGGCCGAATACAAGATTTCCGACGATAAACTGACTTACACTTTCACGCTGCGCGACGGGCTGAAGTGGCACGACGGCGCGCCGGTCACCGCCGAGGATTGCGTCGCCTCGCTCAAGCGTTGGGGCCAGAAGGACGGCATGGGCCAGAAGCTCATGGACTTCACGGCAAGCCTCACCGCCGCCGATCCGAAGACGATCGTGCTGAAACTGAAGGAGCCTTACGGTCTGGTGCTTGAATCGATCGGCAAGCCGTCGTCGCTGGTGCCCTTCATGATGCCGAAGCGCATTGCCGAGACGCCAGCCGACAAGGCGATCCCCGAGCAGATCGGCTCCGGCCCGTTCAAATTCGTCAAGGACGAATTCCAGCCCGGAGTGAAGGCGGTCTACGCCAAGAACCCCGACTATGTGCCGCGCAAGGAGCCGCCGAGTTGGACCTCGGGCGGCAAGGTGGTGAAGGTCGATCGCGTCGAGTGGGTGACCATGGCGGACGCGCAGACCGCCATCAACGCGCTTCAGTCGGGCGACATCGACTTTATCGAGAATCCCTCGTTCGACATGCTTCCCATCCTCAAGCAGGACAAGGAACTGCATGTTCAGACGCTCAACAAGCTCGGCTATCAGACCATCGGCCGGATGAATTTCCTCTATCCGCCTTTCGACAACGTCAAGGTCCGGCGCGCGGCGCTGACGGCGCTGAGTCAAAAGCCAATCCTCGACGCGCTGATCGGCAATCCCGAATACTACAAGGTGTGCGGCGCGGTGTTCGTCTGTGGCACGCCGCTGGCGAGCGAGGTCGGCTCCGAGCCCGTGGTCAGGGACGACAACCTCGCCGAGGCCAAGAAGCTGCTTGCTGAATCCGGCTATGACGGCACCCCGGTCGTGCTGATGGCGCCGGGCGACGTGGTCGCGCTCAAGGCGCAGCCCATCGTCGCCGCGCAACAGCTTCGCGACGCCGGATTCAAGGTCGATCTCCAGGCCACCGATTGGCAGACGGTGGTGTCGCGCCGCGCCAGTCAGAAGCCGCCCAAGGATGGCGGCTGGAATATGTTCTTCACCAACTGGGTCGCTCCCGATGTGATGAACCCGGTGGCCAACGTGATGCTGAATGGCAAGGGCAAGAACGGCGGCTGGTTCGGCTGGCCTGAAGATCCCCAGATGGAGGAGCTGCGCGACAAGTTCGTGCGCGCCACCGATCCGGAGGTGCAGAAGAAGCTCGCCGTCGAAATCCAGAAGCGCAATTTCGAGCAGGTGACGTATATTCCGGTCGGCCAGTACGAGGCTCCGAGCGTCTGGCGCACCTCGCTCAAGGGCGTGCTCGACGGTCCGGCCACGCCGATATTCTGGAACATCGAGAAGACCGGCGACTGATCATGCCGGTCAGGCATCGCTGACAACTGTCGACGGCGGCCGCTTGCCTCGGCCGCCGTTTTGCTTTCGGGCGTCGGCCTGAAAGCCTGTCCGCGTTATTGTGAGCGAAGCGAAGCAATCCAGAAGGCCGCAAGCAAGGACTGGATTGCTTCGGAGCTCACGCTCCGCGCAATGACGGTCGCGCCAGGCCCTCACTCATCGCCGCTGAGGAAATGGCCGATGGCCGCGAGCGGGCGGATGCCGTCGCAGACGATCTTGGTGATTGCCAGCATCGGCACCGCGAGGATGGCGCCGGGCACGCCCCACATCCAGAACCAGAAGATCAGCGAGACGATCACCAGCACCGGGTTGAGCGTGAAGCGCCGCGCCAAAAGCATCGGCGTGACGATTTCCCCCTCGACGACGTGAATGGCGAGGTAGAGCGCCGCCGGCATCATCGCCATCCACAGCGGATCGAGCACCAACAGGCCCGCCAGCAGGAAGATGCCGACGCCGAACAGCGGCCCCATGATCGGCACGAAATTGAGGATGAAGGCCGTGACGCCCCACAGCACCGGATCGCCGAGCCCGGTCAGCCACATCGCCAGCGCGGTGGCCGCGCCCACCGCCGCGTTCATCGCGGTGATGGTGACGAGATACATCGAAATATTCGCCTCGACCTGCTGCGACAGCTCGACCGCCTGCCGCTTGCCCTTGAAGCTCGGCAGGATCTCCACCGTGCGTTTCAGGAAGGTGTTGCCGGACACCAGCAGGAAAAACAGGATCAGGATGGTTTCGAAAAAGCCGCTGGCGAAATGCGTGGTGCCGGCGAACAGCATCGCCGCGATCGCCGATCCCGACGCGCCGTTGCCGCCATGCGGCGCCGCGCCGCCCGACATGAAGCCGTCGATCTGCTGCAGGAAGGTCTGCAAGGTCGCGACCGGCTGGCTGAGAAATTTCAGCCGCTCCTGCAGGCGCGGGATGCCGTCGGGCAATTTCGTTGCCCATTCGGTCGCCGGACCCGACACCGCCGCGCCGATGGCGACGATCGCGCCGAAAAACACCAGGATCAGGACAAGCGCGGCCAGGCTTCGCGGCAGGCGAAGGTTTTCCAGCGCGCGCATCGCCGGCTGAAACAACAGGTTGAGCACCAGCGCCAGCACCACCGGCAGCACGATGGGGGCCGCGACATAAGCGACTGTCATCACCGCGAGCAGCAGCAGCGCCGCCAGCATCACCGTGATGGGATCGGACGGCAGGTCGATGCTGTCCGACTCGTCGGTGGTGGTTTTGACCACTGTGGTCTCGGCGCGCTCCAGCGTGCCGTCCCGCGTAAAATCCTCCCGGAGGGTGGCGGAGACGGTCTGTTCGGCGGCCATCGGGGACCTGACGCGCTGGAGGTTTCGTGCGGGTAAGGCCGCCGGCAACGCGGCGTGACGGCGACCGCGGCGATAACGCCGGGAGGCGCGCGCCGGTTCCCGTTTCCGCGCCTTGCCGCGCATGCGGATTAAAATCACTCTAAACAGCGCGGCACGGGCATGGGCGCCCTTGACCCCCGCCGTGCCGGTTGAAACAAGCGGCGCATGACCCTCGATCCTGACCAATCCGGCCCGGCCTCGCTGCTGGGCCATGCCCGGCGCGGTTTCACCGGCACCGTTCAAGCCCTGAAAGGCGGGAATGCTCCGTCGAGCCTGAGCGCGACCGAACTCGAAAGCCGCCTGATCGAACTCGGATTCGTCGAGGGCGCGCGGGTCGAGGTGCTGCATGAGGGCCTGATCGGCCGCGATCCGATCGCGGTCCGGGTCGAGAACGTCACGGTCGCGGTGCGCCGACGGGAGGCCATGGCCGTCGTCGTGATCTGACGGCGGCGGTGGATCGCCATGGAGGCTCCCCTCTACAACATCGTCCTGGTCGGGACGCCGAATTGCGGCAAGACCTCGCTGTTCAACGCGCTGACCGGCAGCCGCCAGAAGGTCGCGAACTATCCCGGCGTCACCGTCGAGCGCAAGCAAGGCTTTTTCGTCACTCCGCGCGGCCGGCAGGTGTCGCTGATCGACCTGCCTGGGACCTATTCGCTGCGCGGCCGCAGCCCGGACGAGGAGATCACCCGCGACGTGGTGCTGGGTCGCGCCAAGGGCGAAACCCTGCCGGATCTGGTGCTCTGCGTCGCCGACGCCACCAATCTGCGGCTGGCGATCCGGCTGGTGCTGGAAATGAAGCACACCGGCCGGCCGATGGTGCTGGCGCTCAACATGTTCGACATCGCCAAGCGGCGCGGCATCATCGTCGACGTGCCGGCGCTGTCCGCCGCGCTCGGCATCCCGGTGGTGACATCGATCGCGGTGCGCAAGGGCGGCATCAGTGACTTGCTGGGGCTGATCGACGCCACCGCGGCGAGCGACGCGCCGCCGGCCGGAGCCAACGACTGGCGGCCGCACAGCGTCGCCGAGCTGCGCGCCACCCAGCGCGAGGCAGATCGCATCATCGCGGCCAGCGTCAGCCTGCCGGCGCGGCCGGACACCTGGACCGCGCGGGTCGACGCCGTGGTGCTGCATCCGGTGTTCGGGCTCCTGATCCTCGCCGCGATCCTGTTCGTGATGTTCCAGGCGGTGTTCGCCTGGGCGCAGCCGGGGATGGAATTGATCGCCGGCGGCTTCGAACTATTGGGGCAATGGGTTCAGGCCACGCTGCCGGCCGGGCTGTTGCAGAGTTTTCTGCAAAACGGCGTGATCTCCGGCGTCGGCAGCGTCATCGTGTTCCTGCCGCAGATCATCCTGATCTTCCTGTTCATCCTGCTGTTGGAAGACTTCGGCTATATGGCGCGCGCGGCGTTCCTGATGGACCGCATCATGGGCGGCGCGGGACTGCATGGCCGCGCCTTCATTCCGCTGCTGTCGAGTTTCGCCTGCGCCATTCCAGGCATCATGGCGACGCGGGTGATAGACAACCGCCGCGACCGGCTGACCACCATCCTGATCGCGCCGCTGATGACCTGCTCGGCGCGCATCCCGGTCTACACGCTGATCATCTCCGCCTTCATTCCAGCGAAGCAGGTATGGGGCTGGATCAACTTGCAGGGCCTGGTGATGTTCGGGCTCTACGCGGTGGGCATCGCCAGCGCCATGGGCGTGTCGTTCCTCATCAAATTCTTCATGTGGCGTGACCACGCGCCGGCGCCGTTCATGCTGGAATTGCCGGACTACAAGCTGCCGCGCCTGAAAAGCATCGCGCTCGGCGTCTACACCCGCGCCATGATGTTCCTGCAACGCGCCGGCACCACCATCTTCTCGATGATGGTGCTGATCTGGTTCCTGGCGTCGTTCCCGCAAGCGCCCACGGGGGCCACCGATCCGGCCATCGACTACAGTCTCGCCGCCATCATCGGCCGCTTCATCGAGCCGGTGCTGGCGCCGCTTGGCTTCAACTGGCAGATCGCGGTGGCACTGATCCCCGGCATGGCCGCGCGCGAGGTGGCGGTGGCCGCGCTCGGCACGGTCTATTCCATCGAGGGCGGCAAGGAAGCGGCCGAGCAGATCGGACAGGTGCTGGCGACCAAATGGAGCCTCGCCACCGCGCTGTCATTCCTGGCGTGGTACATATTCGCGCCGCAATGCGCCTCCACGCTCGCCGTCATCAAGCGCGAGACCGGCGGCTGGCGCTGGATGTGGATAACATTCTTCTACATGTTGGCGCTGGCCTACGTCGCGAGCCTGATCACCTACAACATCGCGCGGTCGCTCGGGGCGGGCTGACTTTCGGAGCTGTTCCGGGGTTGAAGAATCGTTATCCGCCGGGTCATATCCGCGTCCCCGAGGCGGCTGCATCGTCGCCGCCTCGATCGATCGAGAGCATGATCCCGAAAAGTGGAAACCGGTTTTCGGAAAAGATCATGCTCAAACAAAAAGACAAACGATGAGCCTGATTCAACGCAGTTGAATCGGGCTCTAAGTGAGGCAGGCGTGACAAATTCCATCCATCGCCGGATCGCGGACGAACTCGGCGTCCGCGAGCAGCAGGTTCAGGCAGCGGTCGAATTGCTCGACGGCGGCGCGACGGTGCCGTTCGTCGCGCGCTACCGCAAGGAGGCGACCGGCGCACTCGACGACGCGCAGTTGCGGACGCTGGAGGAACGGCTGACCTATCTGCGCGAGATGGAAGACCGCCGCGCCGTCATCCTCAATTCGATCCGCGAGCAGGGCAAGCTCGACGCCGCGCTGGAAGCGGCGATCATGGCCGCCGACAGCAAGGGCCGGCTCGAAGACATCTATCTGCCGTTCAAGCCGAAGCGCCGCACCAAGGCGGAGATCGCGCGCGAGGCCGGGCTCGGGCCGTTGGCCGAATTGCTGCTGGCGCACCCGGAGAACGATCCGCAGGCAGCGGCCACGCCGTTCATCGACGCCGAGAAGCAGGTTGCCGATGCAGCGGCGGCGTTGGAGGGGGCACGCGCGATCCTGGTCGAACGCTTCGCCGAGGACGCCGACCTGATCGGAGGCTTGCGCGAACAGCTCTGGAGCAACGGCGTGCTGACCTCGCGGCTGCGCGATGGCAAGAAGGAAGCGGGCGCCAAGTTCAGCGACTATTTCGATTTCAGCGAACCGCTGACCAAACTGCCGTCGCACCGCATCCTCGCGTTGTTCCGCGGCGAGAAGGAGGAGGTGCTCGATCTGCACATCGCGCCGGAAAATCCGGCGGCGGCCGCACCGGCCGGCACCACCGCGCCAAACCCCTACGAACTGCGCATCATGCACCGCTTCGCTATCGCCGATCGCGGCCGTCCCGGCGATCGCTGGCTGATCGACACCGTGCGCTGGGCCTGGCGCACCAAGATCCAGATTCACCTCAACATCGACATGCGGCTGAAACTGTGGACGGCGGCGGAAGACGAAGGCGTGCGGGTGTTCGCCGCCAACCTGCGCGATCTGCTGCTCGCCGCGCCGGCCGGCACCCGCGCCACCATGGGGCTCGATCCCGGTTACCGCACCGGCGTCAAGGTCGCGGTGGTGGACGCCACCGGCAAGGTGGTGGCGACCACCGCGATCTACCCGCACGAGCCGCAGCGGCGCTGGGATGAATCGCTGGCCGTTCTCGGCAAGCTGGCGAAGGCGCATCACGTCGAACTGATCGCCATCGGCAACGGCACCGCCTCGCGCGAGACCGACAAGCTCGCCACCGAACTGGTGAAGCTGTTGCCGGATCTCAAGATGTCGAAGATCGTGGTGTCGGAAGCCGGCGCGTCGGTCTATTCGGCCTCGGCGTTCGCGTCGGAGGAACTGCCCGAGCTCGACGTCACGCTGCGCGGCGCGGTGTCGATCGCGCGCCGCTTGCAGGATCCGCTCGCGGAACTGGTGAAGATCGACCCGAAGTCGATCGGGGTCGGGCAGTATCAGCACGATCTTGGCGAAGCGAAACTGTCGCGTTCGCTCGACGCCGTGGTGGAGGATTGCGTCAACGCCGTCGGCGTCGATGCCAACACCGCCTCGGCGCCGCTGCTCGCGCGCGTCTCCGGCATCGGCGCGGGGCTGGCGCAGAGCATCGTGCAGTATCGCGACGCCAACGGGCCGTTCAAATCACGCAAGGCGCTGAAGGACGTGCCACGGCTGGGGCCGAAGGCGTTCGAGCAATGCGCCGGTTTTCTGCGCATCGCGAACGGCGACGATCCGCTCGATGCCTCCGGCGTGCATCCGGAATCCTATCCGGTGGTGCGTCGGATTCTCGAAGCCACCAAGAGCGACATCAAGGCGATCATCGGCAACAGTGTCGCGCTGCGCCAGCTCAAGCCGCAGAATTTCGTCGATGACACCTTTGGCCTGCCGACGGTGACCGACATTCTGCGCGAACTGGAAAAGCCGGGCCGCGACCCGCGCCCGGCGTTCAAGGCGGCGGAATTCAAGGAAGGCGTCGAGACGCTCAACGATCTCAAGCCGGGCATGATCCTGGAAGGCGCGGTAACCAACGTCGCCGCGTTCGGGGCGTTCGTCGATATCGGCGTGCATCAGGACGGGCTGGTCCACGTCTCGGCGATGTCGAAAACCTTCGTCAAGGACCCGCGCGAGGTGGTGAAGCCGGGCGATATCGTGCGCGTGAAAGTGCTCGACGTCGACAAGGCGCGCAAGCGCATCGCGCTGACCTTGCGGCTCGACGACGAGGTCGGCAAGCCGGATCGCGCGCCGGCCGCCAGCGCCGGGCGCGGCGACGCCGGATCGCGTGGGCAGGGACAGCGCCGCGATGCGCCGCGGCGCGAACCGCAGTCTGCGTCATCGGGCGGCGGCGCGCTGGCGGAAGCCCTGCGCCGCGCGGCAGAAAAGAACGCGGGCAACGGCAAGCCGCGTTGATCCATTTCTTCCGTCATTGCGAGCGAAGCGAAGCAATCCAGTTCTTGCTTCGCGGCTTCTGGATTGCTTCGTCGCTTGCGCTCCTCGCAACGACGGTTTCACCGCTTCGCTCGCAATGACGGTTCAATTGCGGCTCACCCCGCCTCCGTCGCGCCGTGCGCCCGCAGCCCGCGCCGTGTCAGCGAGGCCCAGCCGTCCTCGGCGGTTTCGGCGAATTCGAACAGCTTGAGATCTTCCGCCGCGATCACGCCTTCCTCGACCAGCGCGTCGAAATTGACCACCTTGCGCCAATAGCTCTCGTGGAACAGGACGATGGGGGCGGGCGGCGCTTTCCGGGTCTGTTGCAGGGTCAAGACCTCGAACAGTTCGTCGAAGGTGCCGAACCCGCCGGGAAACACCGCCAGCGCATTGGCGCGCATCGCCAGGTGCATCTTGCGCATCGCGAAGTAGTGGAAGCGGAAATACAGTTGCGGCGTGATGTAGGGGTTCGGCGCCTGCTCGTGCGGCAACGTGATGTTGAAGCCGATGGTCGGCGCGCCGACCTCTTGCGCGCCGCGATTGGCCGCCTCCATGATGCCGGGGCCGCCGCCGGTGGCGATGACATTGTCGCGCCAGCGGTTCTTCGGCGCGAACGAGCCGCCGCGCCGCGCCGCGATCTGCGCGAACTCGCGCGCGATCTGATAGAGATCGGCCTGCTTGCGCAGGATATCCGCGCGGGCTCTTTCGGTGGAGGTCGCGGCCGCCTGCGTCGCCGCCTCGGCCTGTTCCGGCGAGGCGATGCGCGCGCTGCCGAACACGATGATGGTGGAGCGGATGCCCCAGTCGCGCAGTTCCAGTTCCGGCTTGGCGTATTCGAGACCGAACCGGATCGCGCGCATCTCGTCGCGCAACAGGAATTCGGTGTCCTCGACGGCGAGCAGCGAACTGCGGGAGCCGGAGGGGTCGGTGGGTTGGTTCATCTCGTTTGGTCCGTTGTTCGGCTTCGCGCCGCGAACGCTGTCGCGCGGGGCCGGCCGGCGGTGGCTGTCTCCGCATAGGTTGAAAACGCGGCTCGATCAATCGCATAGATCGGGGGCCGGGGCCATGGCGGGGCCGGACAGGCGCGGCGGCGGTCGCAACCGCCACGAAGCTGCTATGAAGGAGGTTCCTCCGATTCTCCGATGCCGACACCGATGACCGCGACCGCTCTCGAAATCCTCAAGACCGTCTATGGCTATGATGCGTTCCGGGGACCGCAGGCGCGCATCGTCGCGCATGTCATCGCCGGCAACAACGCGTTCGTGCTGATGCCGACCGGCGGCGGAAAGTCGCTGTGCTACCAGATCCCCGCCATCGTCCGGCCCGGCATGGGCCTGGTGGTGTCACCGCTGCTGGCGCTGATGGCCGATCAGGTGGCGGCGTTGCGGCAGGCGGGCGTGCGGGCGGCCGCCCTCAATTCGGACCTGCCGCCGGAGGAGCGGCGTGCGCTGTGGCGGGACATCCGTGGCGGCGGCCTCGATCTGCTCTATGTCGCGCCCGAGACGCTGTCGCGGCCGGACGTGCTGGCGCTGCTGGAAAGCGTGAAACTGTCGCTGATCGCCATCGACGAGGCTCATTGCCTGTCGCAATGGGGGCACGATTTTCGGCCCTCCTATCGCCAGCTCGACGCGGTGGTGGCGCGCTTTGCCGATACGCCGCGGATGGCGCTGACGGCGACGGCCGACGCGCCGACCCGCGCGGAAATCCTGTCCCACCTCGCCATCGCCGAGCAGGACGCCTTCATCGCCGGTTTCGACCGGCCGAACATCCGCTACGCGATCGAGGAAAAGGACAATCCGCGCGCCCAACTGAAAGACTTCCTGAAGCGGCATGAAGGCGAGAGCGGGATCGTCTATTGCCTGTCCAAGCGGAAGGTGGAGGAAACCGCCCTCTGGCTGCGCGAGCAGGGCTATGACGCGCTCGCCTATCACGCGGGCATGGACAAGGTCGCCCGGGAAACCAACCAGAAGCGTTTCCAGCACGGCGAGGCGGTCGTCATGGTCGCGACCATCGCCTTCGGCATGGGCATCGACAAGCCGGATGTGCGCTTCGTCGCCCATATCGACCTGCCGGGCAGCATTGAAGCCTATTACCAGGAGACCGGTCGCGCCGGCCGCGACGGCTTGGCCGCGGACACGCTGATGCTGTACGGTTCCGAGGACATCGCGCTGCGCAGCCGCTTCATCGAGCAGTCCGACGCGCCCGACCAGCGCAAGCGCATGGAGCGCCAGAAGCTCGACGCGCTGCTGGGCCTGGCCGAAACGGCGGGCTGCCGCCGGCAGGTGCTGCTGTCCTATTTCGGCGATGATTGCGAACCGTGCGGCAATTGTGACACCTGCGCCGAGCCGCCAAAACTGTTCGACGGCACCATCGCCGCCCAGAAGGCGCTGTCGTGCATCTTCCGCACCGGCGAGCGTTTCGGGCAGGCCTATATCGTGGACGTGCTGCTCGGCGTCGAGAATGACCGCATCGTCCAGTTCGGCCACCACCGCATTTCCACCTTCGGCATCGGCGGCGAGCACGATAACCGCACCTGGCGGGCGATCCTGCGCCAGTTGATCGCGTTGCGCCTCATCGATGTCGATCTCGCCGGCCATGGCGGCCTGTCGATCGCGCCCGCCGGCCGCGACTTTCTGCGCGACAAGCCGACCTTGATGCTGCGCGCGCCGGCCGCCCCGCGCGCCCGGCGGCAAAAGGCCGCGCGCGGTGGTTCGGCGCGGCCCGCCGTCACCGAGGCGGACAATGATCTGTTCCAGGCGCTGCGGCGCAAGCGCATGGAACTGGCGCGGGCGCAGAACGTGCCGCCCTATGTGATCTTCCATGACAAGACGCTGATCGAACTGGCGGCGGCGCGGCCGGCGTCTCGCGCCGCGATGGCCGATGTGCCCGGCGTTGGCCAGGCCAAGCTCGATCGCTATGGCGAGGCTTTCCTCGCGGTGATCGCTGCGCATGCCTGAGGGCAGGGCGATCGCCGATCGCACCTTGCGGATCGGGCGCGGCGAGATTACCGAACAGGAGCATGATCCCGGAAAGTGGAAGCCGCTTTTCGGAAAAGATCATGTTCGAACAAAAGATCAGCGAGACTCTGATTCAACGCGGTTGGATCAGACTCTGGCGACGGGAGGAGCCTGACATGCTGACGTTTGATCGCATCGCACGGGACGGAACGGATCGCATCGGCGTCGCGATCGAGACGCTGGTGATCGCCGGCTGGGCGGGGCGCGACGCCGCGGCGATCGCGCATCACGTCGAGGAATTGGCGGCGATCGGCGTGCCGCGCCCCTCGACCACGCCGCTCTATTATCGTGTCGCCGCGCAGACGCTGACGCAGGCCGACAGGCTGGTCGTGCTCGGGCCGGACAGTTCGGGCGAGATCGAGCCGGTGGCGGTGGCGATGGCCGACGGCTTGTGGATCGGCGTCGGCTCCGACCACACCGACCGCAAGGCGGAGGCGGTGGGCATCGCGCTGTCGAAGCAGCTTTGCGGCAAGCCGGTCGGGCGGCAATTGTGGCGCTATGCCGATGTCGAGGATCACTGGGACAACCTGGTCCTGCGTTCCTGGGCCACCATCGACGGCGCGCGGGTACTGTATCAGGAGAGCGCGGTGTCAAGCCTGCGCACGCCGCGCGATCTGATCCGCAAATATGCCGACGCCGACCGGCTTCCGCCCGGCACGCTGATGTTCTGTGGCACGCCCGGCGCGATCGGCGGCATCCGGCCAGCGACGCGTTTCGAGATGGAATTGCACGATCCGGTGCTGAAGCGTTCGCTCCGTCACGGCTATGATATCGACGTGCTGCCGGTGGTGTCCTGAGCTGCGACCTCGATCTTCCGGGAACCGGTCCGCCCTTCGCGCGTTAGCGGAACAGGCGGAACCCGTTCCGGATAGCGGGCGGGTCCGTTAATCCCACTCAGGACAATGCCGTGGCGCCGCGCTCGTTCTGGACAGGCTATCTCAAATTGTCGCTGGTGACGTGCCCGGTGGCGATGACGCCGGCCATCAGCGCGAACGAAAAAGTCCGCTTTCACACGCTCAACGCCAAGACCGGCAACCGCGTCGTCAGCCAGTATGTCGACGCCGTGACCGGCCGCCCGGTCGACGAGGATGACGAGGTCAAGGGCTATCCCCGCGGCGAGGACGATTTCGTGCTGCTGGAGGACGACGAGCTTGCGGCGGTCAACCTCGAAAGCACCCGCACCATCGACATCGAGATGTTCGTGCCGGCGGACGGCATCGAATGGATCTGGTACGACAAGCCGCATTATCTCGTCCCCAATGACACGGTGGGGGAGGAGGCGTTCTCGGTCATCCGCGACGCGATGGAATCGACGAAAACGGTCGGTATCTCTCGCCTCGTGCTGTATCGCCGCGAGCGCGCCGTGATGCTTGAGCCTCGCGACAAGGGGATCGTGCTGTGGACCTTGCGCTATGGCGACGAGGTCCGTGACCCGGCCGATTATTTCGCCAACATCGGCGACGGCAAGATCGATTCCGATCTCTTGAGGCTCGTGACCAAGCTGATCGACGAGCGCACCGCGCCGTGGAGCCCCGACATGGTCAGCGATCCGGTCCAGGCAAATCTGCTCGATCTCATCGCCGAGAAGACCAAGGGCCGCAAACGCCCCGCTAAAGCCAAATCCCGCGCGGCCGCGCCGCCGAGCAATGTCATCAACATCATGGATGCGTTGAAGAACAGCATCGCGTCTGCGGGCAAGGCCAAGCGGCGATAGCGGCCGCGCCGCGTTCAGGACGCCTTCTTTCGTTTCGGCCGGGATCCCTCAAGCGGCACGGCGGCGGCGCGAAAACCTTGCCATGGATCGGAGGGAAGGGCTGACAGCCGCGCCGGCAGGTTGTTCACCGTGAAATAGGCCGGGCCGATGCCGGGGCCGAGTTCATCCCAGCTCAGCGGCGCGGAAACGGCGGCGCCGGGGCGGGCCCGCGTCGAATATGGCGCGACGGCGGTCGCGCCGCGCTGATTGCGCAGATAGTCGATCAGGATCTTGCCGCGCCGCTTCGCCTTGGCGATCGTCGCGACATAGCGCTCCGGCGCATCCGAAGCCATCGCCTCCGCGAGGCTTTTGGTGAAGGCCTTGACCGCCGGCCAGCCGGCTTTCGGCTTCAAGGGCGCGACGACGTGGAGGCCCTTGCCGCCCGACGTCTTCACGAAGGCCGCGAGGCCCGCATCCTGCAGCCGCTGCCTCACCTCCCGCGCGGCCTCGATCACCGCGTCCCAGCGGACATCCTCGCCCGGATCGAGATCCATCACGATCATATCGGGATGCTCCCAATCCGCGACTGTGGATCCCCAGGGGTGAATCTCCAGCACGGCCGACTGCACCAGTCCGAGCAGACCGTCGAGATCGTTGATGCTGATCAGGTCATTCTCGCCCGGTTGTTTGGGGTCGCTCACCCGTACGATCTTCGGATTGAGGCCCTTCCATGCATGCTTCTGAAAGAATTTCTCGCCGGTGATGCCGTTCGGGCAGCGCAGCAAGGCCAGCGGACGGCCGACGATGAACGGCGCGATGTGACGCCAGACCTCGGTGTAGTAGTCGGCAAGCCCTTCCTTGGTGACGCCGTCATCGGGCCAGTAGAGCCGGTCCGGATGGGTGAACTTGACGGTACGGCGCGGTGGCGCCGACTTGCTGGCGGCCGATTTCGGAGTCTCGCGGACGATCTCCCGCGCCGCCTTGTCCTCGCGCAGGCCGCGAAAGGACGCATGACGCAGGTGACCGTCGGCGGTCCAGGCCCTGAACTCGACTTCGGCAACCAGCTCGGGGCGGACATAATGGACCTGCCGCGCCTCCTCCGCCGTCAGCCGGCCGTCGAACGGGCTCGATGCGACGCGGAGCCGGTCGAGTTGGCGGAAAAGCGTTGCCGCGACCGCGCCACTGAAACCAGTTCCGACCCGTCCGACATGCCTGAGCTTGCCGCCGTCATAGATGCCGAGCACCAGCGAGCCGATCGCCTTGCGCGAGACGCTCGACGGGACGAAGCCGCCGATGACGAATTCCTGGCGCGCCGCGCATTTCGATTTGATCCAGCTCTTGCCGCGCCCGGACCGATAGGGCGCATCGCGCAGCTTGGAAACAACGCCTTCAAGGCTGAGCCGGCAGGCGTGGCGCAGCACCAAGGCGCCGTTCTCGTCGAAGTGATTGCTGTAGCGCACGATGGCGTCGCCATCTCCGACCAGTTGCGCCAGCAATTCCTTGCGTGCGATCAGCGGGGCGGCGCGCAGATCGAAGCCGTCAAGATAGAGCAGATCGAAAACATAGAAGACGAAACGATCGCTGCGGCCGGCGCTGAGGTCGGCCTGTAGCGCCGAGAAATCGGATGCGCCGGAATCGGTCTCCACCACCAGTTCGCCATCGATGATGGCGGTTGCCACCGGAAGCTCCTGGAGCGCCGCCAGCACCGCTTTGCCGAATTTCCTGGTCCAGTCGAGGCCGCCGCGCGTCAGCAATTTGACGCGGCCGGCCGCGATCCGGGCCTGAAGGCGGTAGCCGTCGAATTTGATTTCATGCAGCCAGCGCGCGCCGGGCGGCGGGGCGGCCGCCAGCGTCGCCAGCATCGGTTCGACAAAAGCCGGCATCGATGCTTTCTTTGCACCCTTGATTTTCGACGGATCGGGCAGGGCCGGCGGCGCGGATCGGGCCGCCGCCGTTTTGGTCCGGGCGCGTGCCGGGGCCTTTTTCGTGGATTTCCTGATGCGCCCGGTTTGGGACGACCAGCCCGGCGCTTCACCGGCGACATCGGCGATCTGGCGGCCGGTCTTCACCGATTGCGGCTGCTCGTTAAGAATGTCGTTGCCGCCGTCGGCACGCGCGAATTCATCGTCGCCCTTGATCAGCAGCCAGTTGTCGCGCTTCTCGCCGGGCTTGCCGCGCATGCGCACGAGATGCCAGCGGCCTTTGAGCTTGTCGCCGTCGAGTTCGAAATCGAGATGACCTTTGGCAAACCCCTTGCGCGCATCGCCGATCGGCGTCCAGGTGCCGCGATCCCATACGATCACCGTGCCGCCGCCATACTCGCCCTTGGGAATCGTGCCCTCGAAATCACCGTATTCAAGGGGATGGTCCTCGACATGGACCGCCAGCCGTTTCTCGCCGGGGACCAGGCTCGGTCCTCTGGTGACGGCCCAGCTTTTCAGCACGCCGTCCATCTCCAGCCGGAAATCGTAGTGAAGCCGGGTGGCGTCATGCTTCTGGACGACGAAGCTCGACCCGCTCTTGCGCTGACGCCCGCCCTTCGGCTCCGGGGTGGACGAGAAATTTCGCTTCTTGCGATAGGTTTCGAGCGCCATCGTCAGCCCGCTTTCCGGCGCCGCGCCGTGGTTCGCGGTTTCGATGCCGCCTTCCTTTTCGGGGCCGGTCTGGGCGCGGCCTTTTTGCCGCCGGCGCCCGCGCTGGCGCGCAGCGCCGCCATCAGGTCAACCACTTTCCCGCTTTTCGCCGGCTCGCGCGGCGCGATCGTCTTGCCTTCGAGCTTCGCTTTCACGAGGTCCTCAAGCGCGCGCTCATAGCGATCATCGAATTTCGAGGCGTCGAAGCGTCCCGCTTTGGTGTGGATGATATGTTCGGCGAGTTCGAGCATCTCACCCTTGATCTTGATCGCGGGAATGTCGCTGAAGGCTTCCTTCGCGGAACGGACCTCGTAGTCGAAATTCAGCGTCGTTGCGATCAGCCCGTGGCCCTGGGCGCGGATCAGAACGGTTCGCACCCGCCGGAACAAGACGGTCCGCGCGATCGCCGCGACCTTCTTCCGGCGCATGCCCTCGCGAATGAGCGCGAAGGCTTCCCCCGCCGTGGCGTCGGCCGGGGCGAGGTAATAGGGCTTGTCGAAAAAGACGTCATCGATTTCCGCGCAGGCGATGAAGGCGGACACCGCCAGCGTCTTGTCGCTATCCGGCACGGCGGCCGCGATGTCCTCGGGGTCGAGCATCACATCGTCGCCCTGACTGACCTCGTAGCCCTTGACCTGATCGTCCTTCGCGACCGGCTTGCCGGTTTCGCTGTCGATGAACTGCCGCCGCACCCGATGTCCGGTGGCGCGGTTGATGGTGTGGAAGGCGATCCGTTCGGAGGTCGAGGCGGCGCTGTACAGGGCGACCGGGCAGGTCACTTCCGCGACCTTGATGAAGCCTTTCCAGTTCGCTCGTGGTGCCACGTTACGCCTCACGCCAAATCGCCATCGGTTGGAACGCGAACGGCAAGGCATTTGTTCCGTTACGCGCCAGTGTCGCTCGCCTGCATGCGCGCCACCAGCAGTTCAGAGGCGATGCGGCACGCCGGCGTCGCCTGCTGCGAGACCGCCTGCACCAGCGTCGCGCGCGTCGCCGCGAGCCGCCGGTCGCGCAGCGGCACCGCGATCAGCCGGCCGGCAAGGAGGTCGGGCTTGGCCGAATCGCGCGGCAGGAAGGTCGCGACGTCGGTCTGCGCGACGATGGTGCGCGCGAACGCCAGCGAGTTGGTCTCGTAGCACAGCTTCAGCCGGATCTTGCTCTGGGCGGCGACGCGCTCGACCTCCTGGCGGATCCCGAACGAGGTGTTCGGCAAGATAACCTTGAGGCCGTTGAGATCGGCAATGCAGCAACTCGCCCGGCCGGCGAAAGGATGGCCGGGGGCGACGATCAGGCACAGCGCCTGGCGCATCCTGGCCAGTTCGAACAGGTCGCGCCGGGGCGCCGGACCGAACACCAGCCCGATATCGACGTCGCGATGCGCCACCATATCGGCGACGACGCGCGAGCCGACGGTGGTGACGCTGATGGTGACGCCGGGATATTCACGGGCCATGTCGGAGGTGAAGTTGGCCAGAAAACTCGCCAGCAATCCCTCGACAGTGGCGATGCGGACATGACCGCGCTGCGCGGAGCCGAATTCGCGGGCGCCGGTGAAGATGTCGTCGATCCGTTTGCGGTTGTCGGTCGCGTAACGGAACAGGAGCTCGCCGGCGTCGGTGAGGTTGATGCCACGGGCGCGGCGCTCGAACAGTTTGACGGCAAGCTCGGTCTCCAGGCCCTGAATCTGCCGGCTGATGGCGCTGGGCGCGATTTGCAACACTTCGGCGGCCCGCTTGATCGAGCCCTGGCGCGTCACTTCCCGGAAATAGCGGATCGCGGTTGCTTCGATCATCGTCGCAGGGGCCATCAGCGTTCTAATTTTTAGATTTGAGGTGGCTAATTTAAGCGCTTTATTTCGAATTGTGAACTTGTCATTGTTGTCGCCACACACTGGGGCCGGCAAGGCCACGGGTCAAAAATCAAATGGAGGAGGCTCAGGTCATGGATCGCACCCGGCGCAATCTGGTCGCAGGTGTCGCAAGCGCGGCATGTCTCGTTGCAGCAGGATTTTTGGGATCGGCGGGAGCGGCATCGGCCGACGAAGTGATCCGGTTCGGCGCGCCGCTGCCGCTGACCGGACCGCTCGCGCCGGAGGCGATCAAGCAGAAGCAGGGTTACGATCTGTGGGCCGAGGAAGCCAACAAGGCCGGCGGCATCAATGTCGGCGGCAAGCGCTACAAGGTCGAGATCGTCTATGCCGACTACCAGTCGAACACGCCCCGTTCGGTGCAAACCACCGAGCAGATGATCACCCAGAACAAGGTCAATTTCCTGTTCGGCGCCTTCGGCTCGGGCGCGGCGAAGGCGGCGAGTTCGGTCTCGGAGAAGTACAAGATTCCAACGATCGCCGCGGCGGCGTCGTCGGCGCAGGTCTATGACCAGGGTTACAAGTTCCTGTTCGGCACCTTCACGCCCAACGACACGCTGACCACGCCGCTCGCCAAGCTCGTCAGAGAGAAGGCGCCGGACGTCAAGAAGGTGGCGATCCTCGCGCGCAACGACCTGTTCCCGCTGGCGATCGCGCAGGAATTGGAGAAGTCGGCCAAGGCCAATGGCATGGAGGTGGTCTACTTCGAGAAATACGCCATCAACACGCTCGACCATTCGGCGGCGCTGTCGCAGATGAAGGCGCTCGCGCCCCAATGGATCTTCGTCACCGGCTACATCAACGACCTGATGCTGGTGCGCAAGCAGATGGTCGACCAGCAGATGAAGGCGCCGGTGGTCTCGATGATCGCCGGTCCCGCCTATCAGGAATTCATCGACGCGGCCGGCCAGAGCGCCGAGAATGTCAGCAGCGCGGCGTGGTGGCATCCGGCGGTGCGCTATGAGGGCAAGGACGTCTTCAAGTCGACCGCCAATTATGTGAAGCTGTTCCGCGACAAGTACAAAGCCGATCCCGATTACGGGCATGCCTCGGCCTCGGCGGCGGGAGTGATCTTCCAGCTTGCGATCGAGAAGGCCGGAACGATCGACCCGCTGAAGGTGCGCGATGCGCTGGCGAGCCTCGACGTCATGACCTTCTACGGTCCGGTGAGGTTCGGCCCGACCGGGCAGATCGTCTCGCTGGAGCCGCCGGTGTTCCAGATCCAGGGAGCCAAGCCCGTGGTGCTGCTGCCGACCGCGATCAAGCAAGGCGAATTCAAGCTGGGCGTCGAATAGCGTCGCTCTCCGCCATCGTCAGGTCGACGGGATCGTTTGCATGCTTGCCGCGCAGGTGCTGATCAACGCCTTGGTGCTGGGGTGCCTGTATGCCTGCATCGCCATCGGCTTCTCGCTGGTCTGGGGCGTTCTGAACGTCATCAACCTCGCCCACGGCTCGTTCATTGTGCTGGGCGCCTACGGCGCCTGGTGGCTCTACCATGCTTTCGGCATCGCGCCGTGGTACGCGCTGGCGATCGTGGCGCCGCTGTTCTTCGTGCTGGGCTATGCCATCCAGCGATCCATTCTGAACCAGGTGATCGCCGCGCCCGTCCTCGTGACCCTGACCATGACGTTCGGGCTCGATCTCCTGCTCAACAACGTCATGATCTATTTCTTCACGGCGGATTTTCGCAAGCTGACCCTGTCGCCGCCGGTCGGCTCGCTGTCGTTCAACGGCGTCGTGGTGCCGGTGGATCGGTTGATTGCTCTGGTGCTGGCGCTGGCGCTGACCTTCGCGCTGTATCTCATTCTGCGCCGCTCGCGCACCGGTCGCGCCATCGTCGCCGTGCGGCTCGACCGCGATGCGGCGACGCTGATGGGGGTCGACGTCAAGTCGATCTACGCCATCGCCTTCGGCATCGGCGCGGTGATGGCCGGCTGCGCCGGGGTGCTGATGGCGCTGATCTTCCCGATCTCGCCGCTGGTCTCCACCGCCTATCTCACCAAGGCGTTCGTGGTCTGTGTTCTTGGCGGTCTCGGCAGCGTCTCCGGCGCACTGGCCGGCGGACTGCTGCTGGCGCTGATCGAGGGCGTCGGCTCGGTGCTGTTCGGCCCCGCGCTCGCGACCACGTTGTCTTTCGTGCTCCTGATCGTGTTTCTTGTGGTTCGTCCGCAGGGCCTCATGGGCCGGAAAGGTTTCGAGTGAAACGATCGGACCTCATCCTCGTCGTCCTCGTGCTGTGCTTCGCGGCGCTGCCGCTCGCGGGCGGCGCCTATACGCTGCGGCTCGGCACCATGGCCGCGATGTACTGCGTTCTGGCGCTGTCGTGGAACGTGATCGGCGGCTTTGCCGGCTATCCGTCCTTCGCCGCCGCCGCCTTCTTCGGGCTCGGCGCCTACACCACCGGCATCCTGCTCGGCTACAAGGTGCCGCTGTGGCTGAGCCTGCCGGCCGCGGCCGCGCTGTCCTTCGGACTGGCCGGGCTGCTGGGCGCGGTGTTGCTGCGCTTGCGCGGCCATTATTTCGCCATCGCCAGCCTCGCGCTGGTCGAGGTGCTGCGCGAGATCGTCAATCATGCGACCGACCTCACCGGCGGCGGCATGGGGCTGAACATCCCGGTCACGGCCGGCGCCGACATCATGGCGGATGCCAGGTTCTTTTTTTACGTGATGTGGGCCGTGCTGCTGGTCACGGTCTTAGCCGTGATCGCGGTGTCGTCGTCGCGGCTGGGATTCGGGCTGTCGTGCATCCGCCAGAACGAGGCCGCCTCGCAGATGGTCGGACTGAACACCACGCTTTATAAGTCGATCGCCTTCGGTCTGTCGGCCTGCTTCGTCGGCGCCGCCGGCGGCGTCTATGCGGCCTGGGTGCATTACATCGATCCGACCGACGTGTTCGACATTCTGTATTCGGTGAAGCCGATCGTGATGGCGCTGATCGGCGGCCTCGGCTCATCGCTCGGGGTGATGATCGGCGCGCTGCTCTATCTCGTGCTGGAGGAGGTGGTGTGGCGCAACTACATCCAGTTTCACTCGGCGGTGCTGGGCGTGCTGATCATCGCGCTTCTGCTGTTCCTCCCGCATGGGCTGACGTCGCTGCGCGGCGGACTGCTGTTCAGGAGGCTGCGCGGTGCCTGAGATCCTCAGACTCGACAACGTCTCGCGGCGGTTCGGCGGCCTGTATGCGTTGCGCGACGTCACGCTCGGCATCGACAGCGGCGAAATTCTCGGCCTGATCGGACCGAACGGGGCCGGCAAAACCACGCTGGTCAACGTTGTCACCGCCGTGACGCCGGCGACCTCGGGCAAGGTGACCTTCGCCGGGCAGGACATCACCCGGGTGAAATCCTATCAGGCGGCGCGGCGCGGATTGTCGCGAACCTTCCAGGTGGTGCAGCCCTTTCCCGAGATGAGCGCGCTCGACAATGTCGCGGCCGCGGCGGCGTTCTCGCGGCCGGGCACGTCGCTGCACGCCGCCCGCGACGCCGCGCGCGAGCATCTCGCCTTCGTCGGGCTCGAAGGCATGGCCGGGCAATCCGCCGCGACGCTGACGCTGGCGATGCGCAAGCGCCTCGAACTGGCCAAGGCGCTGGCGATGCGTCCGCGCCTGTTGTTCCTTGACGAAGTCAATGCCGGGCTCAACACCGCCGAGGTCGAGCGCGCCACCGGCCTCATTCATCAGATCGCCAAAAGCGGCGTCACCATCGTGATGATCGAGCACCTGATGAAGGTGGTGCTCAATGTCTGCACGCGCATCGCCGTGCTGCACAATGGCGTCCTGATCGCCAATGGCGCGCCGCGCGACGTCATCAAGGACAACGCTGTCATTGAGGCGTATCTGGGTCAGCAATATGCGCGGCGGCACGGCCATGGGTGAGCGGGAAATGGCTCGATCGGGCGCAACGGCGCCAATTCTCGAACTGGAGGGGCTGACCGCCGGCTACGGTGAAATCCAGGTGCTGTGGGGCATCGACATGACGGTGCGGGCCGGCGAGATCACAGCGCTGATCGGCTCGAACGGCGCCGGCAAGACCACCCTGATGCGCACCTTGTCCGGCTTGCTTCCGGTGCGCTCCGGCGCTTATCGCGCCGCCGGCGTCGATTTGTCCGCCGCCAAGGCCGAGACCATCTTGAGAACGGGCGTCGTGCATGTCCCGGAGGGTCGGCGGCTGTTCGGCGCCATGAGCGTCGAGGATAATCTGCTGATGGGCGCGTATCTCCGCCCCGTGGGCCGCAGCGAGATCGGCCGCGACCTCGATCGGGTGTTTCACATTTTCCCCAAGCTGTACGAGCGGCGCACGCAGGCGGCGGCGACGCTGTCGGGCGGCGAGCAGCAGATGTGCGCGATCGGGCGCGGCCTGATGAGCGCGCCGACGCTGCTGATGATCGATGAACTGTCTCTCGGCCTGTCGCCGCTTCTGGTCGAGCAACTCGTCGCCGCGCTGCGTCAGCTCAATGCCGAGGGCGTGTCGATCCTGCTGGTCGAGCAGGACGTGACCATCGCCCTCGATCTCTCCCATTCCGCGTTCGTCATGGATATGGGTCGCATCGTCCGCTCCGGCGTGTCGTCGGAACTATTGTCCGACCCGATCATCCGCGACGCCTATCTCGGCGTCATCGAGGACTAGGGCATGATCCCGAAACAGACTCTCGCCGCCACGCGGCGGATCAGTCATCCATTCCACCCCAACCGCATCGAGGTAAAATGAGCACGAACACAGCCGAAGCAATCCCGGCCCGCCATGGCGGCTATCGATTCATCCCCGGCGTCAGCCAGTATTCGGGAGGCGTCGGCGCGCTGCCCGGATATGCGCTGGAACGCGTCCGGTTTTCCCGTCCGGTGCCGCTGAACGCGGGATTTGAGCGCGTCGCCGCCATCATCAAGGCCGCCGGCCAGCCGCTCACGGCCTTCTGCGCCTGTGAATTGCGTTCGCCCAAACCGTTCACCGAGCAGGGCTTTCGCGATTTCAACACCGCCTACACCGCGGTTCTCTCGTCCTGGGGCATCGTGGTTGACGGCGTCAACCCGGTGGCGCGCAGCAACGTCTGTCCGAAGGTCGAGCCGCCGGCGGAGCCGAGCTTCCATGCCTTCACCTATGTCGTGCCGGCGCCGGACGCGCCGCCGTCCTTCATGATCTCGGGCAGCGCCGAATCGCAGGAGGGGCCGGGAGACTATCGTTCCCGCATCGTGCGGCTCGACGACACCTCGCCGGAGGGACTGCGCGAGAAGGCGGTCGCCGTGCTCAACGAGATGGAGCGGCGCATGAGCGCGTTTTCCGGAAGCTGGCCGCAGACCACCGGCGTGCAGATCTACACGGTGCATGACATCTTCCCGTTCGTCGAAAGCGAACTCGGCCGCCGGGGCGCGTTGGGCCACGGCCTGACCTGGCATTTCAACCGGCCGCCGGTGGTCGATCTCGAATACGAGATGGACTGCCGCCGGATTCATCGCGAGCATGTCGTCGAAATCTGAGGTCGCGGATGGTCCTCACACCAGCCCGCGCCGCACCGCCTCGATGGCGGCTTCGGCGCGGGAGGAGATGTTGAGCTTGCGGTAGACCGTCTTGACGTAGCCCGCGACGGTGTGCGGCGTCAGCCCCAGCACGCGGGCAGCCTCCGCCACCCGCAGGCCGCGCCCGAGCAGCCGCAGGATGTCGAGTTCGCGCGGCGTCAGCATGGCTTCCGTATCCGTGGCGGCGTCCACCGTGGTGCGCCTGGCGAAATGCGTCAGCATCCGCTGCGCGATCGACGGCGACAGCGGCGGCTCGCCGGCGTCGATCCGATGCAGGTAGCCGACCAGCGTGTCGGCGTGCTGGTCCTTGAGCAGATAGCCCTTCGCTCCGGCGGCGATGGCATCGAACAAATGGGCGTCGTCGTCGTAGATCGTGGTCACCACCGGCAGAATCTGGGGATGGCCGTCGGCCAGCATCCGGATCAGATCGATGCCGTTGCCGTCCGGCAGGCCGATGTCGATCAGCGCGATGTCGCGCGCCGCGCTGGCGTCGGGTTCGGCGAATGTGCGCGGCTGCGCCGCGATCCAGTCGCGCGCGGCCTGGAATGTCGCAGCCTCGCTGATGGCGATGCCGTCGAAGGCGGTGGCGAGCATCCGCACCAGCCACACGCGGGTATCGGCCTGATCCTCGACAATCAGGGCGCACCGGGTGCGGGGAGGGGGCGTGAGCGTGGATGCCATCGGCTCAACTCATGACCTGTCGTCTATCCGTTGCGCGGCCTCGGCTGACGGACTGTAGGAGGCGCCCGCCGGCGACGACACCCCCCGAACGTGGGGTTCGTCGGGGACTGCATTGGTGGCGGCGGCGAGCGGGATGCGGATTTCAAAGGCGCTGCCTTGCGCGGTCGGCGCGACGACGAACGATCCGCCGAGATCGCCGAGACGGCGGATGATGCCGCGCAGGCCGCTGCCATGGGCGCTGCCGCTGGCATGCGCCGGATCGATGCCGACGCCGTCGTCGGTGATGGTGATCGCCAGCATGCGGTCCTGCTGCGTCGCGGTGACCTCGACCCGCCGCGCCCGCGCGTGGCGGATGACGTTGCTGATGATCTCGCGGTGCGCCGAGACGATGCTGCGATAGATGCGATAGTCGAGCAGCGTCGTGCTCTCGTCCACGGCGGCGAGCGGCCAGTGCAGGTCGATGCCGGCGGCGGCGAGCCGCTCGCCCGCCTCGTGGCGCAGCGCCGCGATCACCTGGCCGAGCGGCAGTTGATCGGCGGAAAGGCCGCTGACGATGGTGCGGATGTCGGCCAGCGCGTCGCGCAGCACGCGATGGGTGTCGGTCACCTCGGTCTTGTAGAGGCCCGACAACAGCCGCGCGCCGACGTCGTCGTGGAGGTCGCGGGCGATGCGCCGCCGCTCCTCGACGCCGCCGCGCTCGAAAGCATCGCGGCTGACCTCGACATAGCGCATCAGCCGCACCAGTTCGCGCGCCAGATCGCGGTCCGAACTGCCGAACAGCCGCTCGCCGCGCCACGGATAGCGCAATTCCAGCGCCGGCGTGTCGGCGGCGGCGGGCAGCCGCGCCTCAAGGCCCTCGCGCCCGATCTCGACATCGGTGACGGCGCGCTCCAGCGGCGTCATCACCAGCGGATCGAACAGCCGGCGCAGCAGGCCATGCCAGCGCTCGGAGCGCTCCTGCGGCGAGGCCGCGAAGGTGACGTCCACCACCTCGCGGAACAGTTCGTGGCTCTCGACACGGTTGCGCGGCTGCAATCGCGCGCGCAACGAGTCGCGCGCCGGCAGGTAGATGAAGGCCAGCGCCAGCAAGGAGATGCTGAAGGAGACGCCATGTTGTAGATTCATGACGTAGAGCAGCAGCGCATCGAGCGCCAGCAGCAGCGCGACGCCGCCGGTGTAGAACATCACCCGGAACGCCCACTCGTCGAGGTCGAACAGCCGGTAGCGGCTGACGCCGAGCGCCAGCCCGGCATAGATCAGCAGGAAGAAGCCGAAGGCATGGCCCTGCTTCATCACCGGCGCGGTGTCGACCAGGATCGGCGCGACGATCAGCATCACGAAGGCGCCGGCGCCGACGATCACCGAGAGGCCGAGCCAGCGCAGCGCCGCGCGGCCGCGCGGATCGCGGCGGGTGGCGAACCACTGCACGCCGATCAGCACGACGATGGCCAGCATGTAGAGCAGGGTCGGCAGTTGCGACACCAGCGTCTGGTCGTCCTGCACGCGCAGGATATCGACGGCGAGGATCGCCGTCGTCAGGATCAGCGGAATCCACAACACGCGCGGCGGCACCAGCCGGCGCGGGTACATCAGGAACAGCGAGATCATCGCGGCGCCGAACCCGAGCGCGCCGATATGGTTGAGCGCGGCCAGCACCCGGAACAGACTGCCGTCGATGGCGAGTTCGCGGGAGGAGTAGATCGCCGCGGCATAGGCCGACACCATAATCATGACGCCGGCCAGCGTGAACAGCCGCGTCGGCAGGTCGCGCGGCCGCAGCGCCAGCACCCAGACCCCCAGCAGCAGCGAGCCGAAGCCGGTCGCGAGCTGGACCCAGAACGAGGACGGCAGGTCCGAGATCGGGCGCGATGGGGCTGGCGACACGCGGATGTCACGGGCGCTGTGTTGGACCTCGGCATAAAGCACCACATCCGGGTGCTCCAGCAGCCGGGTGAGGGTGCTCTGCCGCTCCATGAAGCGCGCGATCATGACGAAGGATTCGATCATGTCCGGCTCCTCGCTGAGGTCACCGGGTTCCAGGACGATGCGTTCGCCGGACGCGTCGGCCGCGCCGATCGCGATCAGCCGCGCCGGCGCCGGCACCGTCCGCGCCGGCCCGTCGCGATCGACGGCGACGATCCGCACCGCGCCGGGCTCGGCCTGCGGCGCCAGCGTCACGCCGAGCCAGGGCTGGTGCAGCACCAGCCAGAACACCAGAACGCTGGCGGCGATACAAAGCAGCGCCGCGGTCTGCATGATGCGGTTCGGAAGCCAGTGCGTCATGGTCGCGCGATCGATTTCCCCCGGGACGAGGGGTACGCCGACCCTGTCCGAACCGGCATATTGGCGAACCATCCCGATTTGTCGAATGGATTCCGATGCTCGCTATCCTGATTCTGGCGGAAGGGTTGACGGCGTTCCGCGCGCCCGGCTTCGCCATCGCGATGGCGCAGCTAGTGCGGCCTGCCAGCATGTCCATGGAGACATGGACCGCGATCATCGCGGCGTTCCCGCTGGTGCTCGCGCCGGGTTGCCGTTTCGGCGGCCGTGTCGCCGCCTTTGGCCCGCGCCAGGGGACGATGTGTCACAGTCCGCCGCACGCCCGCGCCGCCACCCTCGCCGACGACCGGGCGCCGGTGGACCGGCTCTCGGCCGCCCGCGCCGTGGACGATGAGGGAGGAGGGAGGCGATGAGCGAGGTTCTCCGCCGGATCGCCCGCACCGCGGTGCTGTGCGGCGCGCTCGGCCTGTTGCTTTATCTGGCGCTGGTGACGGCGGCCGACGATCCGGTCACCGCGCCGGCGCTCGGATTCATCGGCGCGGGCGTCATCGCCGCGCAGGTGTTCCACCTGCTGCGTGACGCCTGGCACAGCGGCATCATGCCCGAGAGGTTCGGGATCACCTCGCGCGAGGCCAATCCCGCCTGGTATTGGGGTTCGATGCTGTGGTACGGCGCATGTCTCGTTTGCGTCGTCGCGCTGGCGCTGATCTGCCTGCTGCGGATCGTCGGGTTGTGAGCATGTCGCGGCGTTGGCGCTATGGACACGGCTTGTGCGGCAACAGCGTCACCGCCGCGAGGTCGGCCTTGATCCGCATGTTCTCGAACACCGTATCGGACACGGTGAAGACGCCGTTGAGGTAGCGCGTCATGTTCTCGCGCACGCGCAATTTGCCGTTCTTGTCGTTGCGCAGGATTTCCACGCGGTAGCGCGGCGCGTCGGCCATCGCCGCGGCGGGATGACCCTTCGGCAGCGGCGTCTTCACCTCGTCGCCGGTGCGATAAGTGATGCGTTCGACGCTGGAAAGCGTGTCCTCGGGATTGTAGACGGACGCGACCAGTGGTTTTCTCGCGCGCACGGCGGCATCCGCCAGCCGATCGTGATACAGCGGCAACAGCACGCCGGCCGGCAGTTGCAGCCGCCCGCCCGGCAGGTTCCGCGAGGTGGCGACGATGCCTTGCGGCGTCTTGCGCGCGACCAGGGAATCCTGCCGCTTGATCTCGCCGTTGACGCGGTCGGTGATCGAGAACGCAAGCTGGGTGCCGTCGCTGTTCTCGGTGAGGGCCGCATCGGACACCAGCTTGATCGCCCCGCCCGCGAATTGCAGGTTGGCCACGGTGTGGCGGATCACTCTGTATTCGGTGCAGCGGCTGCCGGAAAGTTCAATGGTCATGCGGCCGTTTCCGCTCCTGATTTGATCGGAGGCTTTCGCGGGCGCGAATTTCAGATTGAAGACCATCCGGCGCGGTGTGCCGTCGGCCGGTTGGGTCTGCGCGGTCGCCGTGCCGCTGAAGAAGCTGCCGGCGAGCGCGGCAAGAACCACAGGGATGGGCGAACGGCGGCAGGAGAGCGATGCTGTCATGATGTCGTCCCGGGCAGGTGGCGCGTGTGTCGATCGGGTGGATCGCCCCGTCACCATCATTGCGAGTTTCCGGATCGGCGCCGAAAGCGCGTCGACGCGCGATGGCATTGTCCGAGTCCAGGCGCCGCGAAACGATCCAGTGTTGTCCTTGAAAATTCTGGATCGCCTCTGAACTCACGCGCCTCGCAATGACGGGATGGTGGCTGCCCGCCCGATCCCATTCCCGCTCTAATCCACCTCCGCCGAAACCGGCACCCCCCGGAAAGGGGGGCGTTCACCGCTTGAAGCCGCACCCCCACAAACGGGGGGTTGTCTGGCATCCTCAACCGTTTCAAGATTTGACGTTCAAGAATCTCCTGTCGGGTTGGGATGTGCTGAGCAACTGATTTTCCATCACCAAGTGTTATTAACTTCGTCAGGGCCGACCTTCGGGTCGGCCCTTTTCGTTGATCGCCGCGCCATCCGACCGGATTCGCCAAGACCGTCGCGCTGCAAATCATCCTGATGATTTCCACCAAGCTCGATGCGATTCACGACACGCCGCTGGTGCATTGCGCGGCCGCCATCGTTGCTATCATCCATCGCGAGAGCGCCGCCCAACGGAGCGAGCGGCGCATCATGATCAGGCACAAAAAAGCGTCATCCCCTGAGAGCCGGGCCGGCAATCCTTGCTATGGCCCGTTGCGGCACAGCACGGCCTCCAGCCACGGCGCGATCGATCAAAATTGAGATGTTGAATTTCGCTGAGGTGCGGGTCGTGGTTGCGCGTCATCAATAGAATTGTTTTGGACCATGGATTGGTCTATTTTTCTTAAAAGTGGACATCGAAATGATTCAAGAAGGGCGGGTTGATGCAGGTGTCCGTATCTGAAGCCAAGGGACAGTTGACGGAACTGGTTCGGCGCGCCGAAGCGGGAGACGAAGTTATTCTGACCCGGCACGGCCATGCCGCCGTGCGGCTGGTGCCGGTCAAGCCCGCGCCCGACAGGCAGTCCCGCCGGGTGCTGTTGGCGGCGGTGCGGGCATCCGCCGCCGCGAAGGCGACGAAAGGACCGAGCGCCGCGCGCGGTCAGGATTTTCTCCATGGCGATGACGGCCTGCCCGGATGATCGCCGTCGATACCTCCGCGCTGATGGCGATTGTCCTGAACGAGACCGAGGCGGACGCTTGCGTCGGGGCGCTTGAGGCCGACGATCGCCTGTTGATCTCCGCCGGCACGGTGGCCGAGGCATTGATCGCCGCTGCCCGTCGCAACGTTGGCGAGGAGATGGCCCGGCTGATCGGCGGGCTTGGCCTTGAGATCATCAGCTTGACGCCGGCATCGGCACGGCGCATCGCCGAGGCTTACGCGACATGGGGGAAGGGCGTTCATCCCGCCGCGCTGAATTTCGCGGACTGCTTCGCCTACGAAATCGCGAAGGCGAACGAATGCCGGCTGCTCTATGTGGGCGAAGCGTTCGCGCGGACGGATGTCGAGGGCGTACTTTGAACAACGATCAAGACAGGGACTTGCGGAAATCGATGGGGAACAAATGCTGACGGGGGGATTGCGCGGAAAGATCGATCAAGTCTGGAACGCGTTCTGGGCCGGTGGGATAGCGAACCCGATCGAGGTGATCGAACAGATCACCTATCTGCTGTTCATGCGCGGGCTGGATGAGGCTCATACGCGCGAGGAGAACAAGGCGAACCGCCTCAACCGGCCGATGGAGCGGCGTGTGTTCCCCGAAGGCAAGGATGGCATCGGGGCGAATGGCGGCGTCGCTTATGACGACATGCGCTGGTCGCGGCTCAAGAACAAGCCGCCGGCGGAGATGTTCGAAATCGTCTCGGAACACGCCTTTCCGTTCCTGCGCGCGATGGCCGAGGACGGCAGCGCCCACGCCACGCACATGAAGGGCGCGCGCTTCACGATTCCGACGCCCGCGCTGCTGGCCAAGGTGGTCGATCTGCTGGCCGACATTCCGATGGAGGACCGCGACACCAAGGGCGACCTCTACGAATACATGCTCGCCAAGATCGCGACCGCCGGCCAGAACGGCCAGTTCCGCACGCCGCGCCACATCATCGCGCTGATGGTGGAGATGACGGCGCCGACGCCGAAGGACGTGATCTGCGATCCCGCCTGCGGCACCTGCGGCTTCCTGGTCGCGGCCGGCGAGTATCTGCGCGACAATCACCCGAAGATGTTCTTCGCGCCGGAGACGCGCGAGCATTTCCATGAGGAGATGTTTCACGGCTTCGACTTCGACCAGACCATGCTGCGCATCGGCTCGATGAACATGACGCTGCACGGCGTGGAGCGGCCGGACATCCGCTACAAGGACTCGCTCGCCCAGGAGCACGCCGCCGACGCCGACCGCTATTCGCTGCTGCTCGCCAACCCGCCCTTCGCCGGCTCGCTCGACTACGAGACCACGGCCAAGGACCTGCTTGCGATTGTCAAGACCAGGAAGACCGAGCTTCTGTTCATGGCGCTGTTCCTGAAGCTATTGAAGCCCGGCGGGCGGGCGGCCGTGATCGTGCCGGACGGCGTGCTGTTCGGCTCCTCCACCGCGCACAAGGCGATCCGCAAAATGCTGGTCGAGGATCACAGGCTCGACGGCATCGTCAAGCTGCCGTCCGGCGTGTTCCGGCCCTATGCCGGCGTTTCCACCGCGATTGTGCTGTTCACCAAGACCAATTCCGGCGGCACCGATCACGTCTGGTTCTACGACTGCCAGGCAGACGGCTTTTCGCTGGACGACAAGCGCAACGCCTTGCTTGCGGCGGAGAAGATCGGCCCCGCGCCGGGCCATCGCGAGGCCGGGCATTTAATCAGCCTCGCGCTGACGGAAGACGAGCACGCGAAAAACAACCTGCCGGACATCGCCGCGCGCTGGAAGGAGCGCGACGGCGCGGAGCGGGAGAGGCCGCGCACCGCGCAGAGTTTTTGCGTGCCCAAGGCCGAGATCGCGGCTGCCGGCTACGACCTCTCCATCAACCGCTACAAGGAAGTGGTGCACGAAGCGGCCGAGCACCGCCCGCCGAAGGAGATCATCGCCGAATTGAAGGCGTTGGAGAAGGAGATCGCGCTGGGGCTGGAGGAATTGGAGGGGATGTTGTGAGCATCAATATCCCTCTTGGTGAGGTTGTTGAAATCAAAGGTGGTGGAACGCCATCCAAAGCAAACCCTGCATATTGGGGAGGTGATATCCCGTGGGTTTCGCCAAAGGATATGAAGCGGTGGGAAATTGCTGACGCAGAGGATAAAATCACCGACGAAGCGATCAAAGGCAGTGCGACTAACCTGATTCCCGAAAACGCCATTTTGATTGTGAATCGATCTGGAATTCTGAAGCATACCTTGCCGGTGGCAATTACCCGTCGATCTGTAGCTATCAATCAAGATATTAAAGCATTGATCTGTAGCGATCGAGCGGATGCGGGATACATCGCGCATATCGTGAAGGCGTCCGAATCAATTGTATTGAAATGGGTGCGGGCAACGACGGCCGATAATTTCTCAGTCGACAATTTGCGCCGTCTTGAAATCCCACTCCCTCCGCTCCCCGAGCAGCGGCGGATTGCTACAATCCTGGACAAGGCGGATGCGTTGCGCCGCAAGCGCAAGCGCGCCATCGAATTGCTCGATAGCCTCACGCAGTCGATTTTTCTGGAGATGTTTGGGAATGAATCCAATCATGTCCAACTCAAAGAAATTTGCTCTCGGGTGACTGATGGCACGCATCAAGCGCCTCGCTGGGCCAGTCACGGAATCCCCTTCCTTTTTGTGTCAAATATTCGAAATCAATCGATCTCGTTTGAGACGAATAAATTCGTTTCAAATGAGGAGTACTTGAAGCTTACGAAGAGCGCACCTATCGAGGTTGGAGACGTTTTATACACGGCCGTGGGCTCGTATGGAAATGCAGCACTTGTAGATTCCTGCAAGCACTTCATTTTTCAGCGTCATATCGCTCATGTGAAACCGTTACCTGACAGGGTCATGCCCCGCTATCTTTCGATTGTCTTGGAATCCCAAACGGTAAGGGCTCAAGCTGATAAAGTGGCGAGAGGTATCGCGCAAAAAACCGTAACGTTGGATAGTTTGAAGAAATTTGAAATTCCATTGCCTCCGCTCAACAAGCAGCGGGAATTTGTCAAGAAAGTTGAACATGTTCGGAAAACCGCTTTAAGTATGCGAAATACTCAATCTGGATACGATTTGCTTTTCTCCTCCCTCCAGCACCGCGCCTTTTCCGGTCAACTCTAGCCATGTCCAACTTCGCCTTCCTCGCAGCCGAATTCCCGACCGTCCACGAGGCGGCGGTGGAGGCTGAGCGGCAGGCGGGGGTGTCGCCGACGGCGGCGGCGTTCTTCGCCGGCAAG
>JBDHSX010000016.1:0-37336 GCA_039808365.1 Xanthobacteraceae bacterium
TTCCACAGCCGCGCCAGATTGAAACATTCGTGGACGACGCCCTCCGCCAGCGCGCCGTCGCCGAAAAAGGCCACCGCCACCGCGTCACGGCCGAGTTGCTGATGGGCCAGCGCCGATCCGAGCGCGATCGGCAACCCGGCCCCGACGATGCCGTTGGCGCCGAGCATGCCGACCGAGGTGTCGGCGACGTGCATCGAGCCGCCCCGCCCCCGGCACAATCCCTCGTCGCGCGCCAGCAGTTCCAGAAAGAACCCGTCGAGCGGCAACCCCTTGGCGATGGCGTGACCGTGCCCGCGATGGGTCGACGCGATGGTGTCGTCGCGGCGCAGCGCGCTGATCACGCCGGCCGAGACCGCTTCCTGGCCGATGCTGAGATGAATGAAGCCCGGAACCTCGCCATCCGCGAACAGCGCGCTCAGCCGCTCCTCGCAACGGCGGATCAGAACCATTTGGCCATAGAGATCGAGCAGACTGGCCGCGTCCGGCGCGCCGGACGCCTTCAACTCGCCGCTTCCTCGGGTCGTCACCGTCGCCACTCCTTCGGTCGTTCGAAGTCCACAATAGACAATAATGAATTACGAGTCACTATTCATAATAGCTATCTTCGAGAACCTGTGGAATTTCTTCCGAGCCCCTGCGCCGGCCGGCGTCACGACGCCGTCACCGGCGGGATCATGCTCTAAATCCTCGTGCCGGGATTGTCACCGGCGGCGCGGTCCCCTATCGTGGTTTCATTCGCTTGCGAGAATGGCATACTGAATAGAGAATGACGACCTCCGACAAGCCGGCCAAGCAGGTCAACGCCCTGTCGCGCGGAATCGCGATCCTGCGCTACCTCGACGCACAGGCCGAGCCGGTCGGCGTGGTGCAGATCGCGCGCGACCTCGACATCAACGCATCGACCTGCTTCAACCTGCTGCGTACCCTGGTTCACGAACGGCTGGCGATCTTCGACCCCTCGACCAAGAAATATTCGCCCGGGCTCGGCGTGCTGGCCCTGGCGCGGGCGGCGCTCAAGCAGGACGGCTATATCCGGCTCCTTCACCCGCAGATCGAGCAGATCGCCACCACCCACAACGTCACGGTGATGCTCTGGCAATTGGTGCCGCCGGACCGCGCCATGGTGGTCGATCTGGCGGAATCGCCGACGCCGCTGCGTGTGCAGTTCACCATCGGTCAGCGGTTGCCGTCGCTGATCGGCGCGCTGGGGCGCTGCTACGCGGCGCATGCCGACCTGCCGAAAACCCGGATCAAGATCATGTTCAAGGAATTGCGGTGGCAAAACCCGCCGACCTTCGAGCAGTACTGGTCGGATGTCGAGGAAGCCCGGCGCAGCGGATTCGCGGTTGATGTCGGCCGCTACAATCGCAACTTCACCACCGTGGCGGCGCCGATTCTGGCGCATGACGGCCAGAACGTGATGGCGGTGTCCGCCATCACGTTCTCCGGCGACATCGACAGGCCGCGCATGCTGCGCCTCGCCGCCGACATCAAGCAGGTGACCACGGACGCTTCGCGCGCGCTGGGCCATGACGGGCGGCCAACGGTGCCGGCGAAAGCCGCGCCCGCCGGCCGCGACAAGAGCGCGCCGCGGAAACAGCGGTCGTCTACCGCGCATTGAGATAACGCGCGATGGTGTCGCGAACGCCGGGGCGGTTGAAATTCTCGTGCATCAGCGGCGCAAGCTGGGCGACCCGCGCCTCGACATCCGATCCCGCGCCCCGGCTCCGGGCGCGAAGGCCGATGCCGAGCGCCTCGCTGCGGGCGCGATAGAAGGCCGCGCGCTCGGCGACGCCGTCGGCGAGCGTCGCGACGGGAACGATGTCCGAAACCAATCCCAGCATGCGCGCCTCGACCGCATCGAGCAGCCGGCCGGTGGCGCAAAGCTGGAATGCGAGCGCGCCGGACACCTTGCGCTCCAGCGCCGCCTGCACCATCACCGGATACATATTGAATTTGATCTCGGGCAGACCAAAGGCGAGATTGTCGGCCGCGATCACCAAATCGGACAGCGCGGCGATCAGAACGCCCGCGCCCAGCGTGCGCCCGTGGACAGCCGTAACGATCGGCCGTGACGACGCGGCGAAGCTGGCGACGATCGCCTTCAGCCCATGCTCCTGCCGCTCCAGCCGGTCGTCGCCTTGCAGGAATTCGGCGATATCGGCGCCGGCGCAGAATCCGCTCGATCCACGGCCCTCGATCAGCACCAGCGCGGCATCGCCGGCGGCGCCGACCGCATCGGCCAGCGCGAACATCATGTCCGCCGTCAGCGCGTTGGCCTTGCCGGCGCGGTCGATCACGATCACGCGGACGCCGTCCCGGTCCTCGCAATGAATGTGCGCTGCGCTCATGCCACGATCCCCTCGCCCGCCGTGTTGATGCCGCCCCGGCGCGCACCCATCATCGGGTCGCCCCCTTGTTGACGCCGCCGCGAAACCGCCAGGCTTGCCGCGCGCGCTCGAACGCGCCGATCAGGCCATCGGGCGCGAAGCGGATCACCACCACCAGCAGGATGCCGAACACCAGCAGGTGAACGCCGGGAAGCGATCCGCCCAGCGAATGCCGCAGCCATTCTCCCACCGGGACCAGCAGCATCGGACCGACCACCGGCCCCCACACCGTTCCGGTTCCGCCGACCACCGTCAACAGAATGATCTGGATCACGATGTTGATGCCCGCGAAGGTGTGCGGCTCGACATATTGCAGATATTGCGCATAGAACGTGCCGCCCAACGCCGTCAGCGCCGCGCTGATCGCCATCGCCAGCATTTTATATCTGAGCACCGGCACGCCGATGGCGTGCGCCGCGCGCTCGTTGTCGCGGACCGCGCGCAGGTAAAGACCGATCTTGGTGTGATACAGCCACATCGACAGCGCCAGCGCCGCGATCACATGAACCAGGATCACCACGTAGTAGGTGATGTCCGATCGAAACTGATACATCGCCGGCGTGCCCCGCACCGGCAATGTCAGGCCACGGCTGGCGCCGAGGAAATCGATCGAGGAGATCGCCAGATATCCCAGCATGGCCAGCGCGATGGTCACCAGCGCGAAGGACAAGGGCGGCAGTTCGTAGCGGAACGACAGCCACGCGATGAACGCGCCGATCACCGCCGCCAGCGCCGCGCCGGCGAACATACCGATCCACGGCGTCACGCCGAGATGGAGCGAGAGCAGCGTCGAGGTATAGGCGCCCGCCGCGAGGAACAGGCTATGGCCGATGCAGAATTGCCCGGCGACGCCGCCGACGATATTCCAGGCGATGCACAGATAGATGAACAGTAGCGTCAGGATGGCGATATTGGTCCAGCCCGACGAGATCGCCAGCGGCGCCAGCGCGACCGCGAGAAAGACGATCCACGGCAAGGCCAGCGACGACAGCGGGTGCCCCTCGCGCATCAGTGCTCTCCCATCAGGCCGTGCGGCCGGAACAACAGCACCAGGATCAGGATCGCGTAGGGAATCATCGCGCCGACGGTGCCGCCATAGAATAGGCTGCCGAGACTTTCGGAGACCCCGATGATCGCCCCGGCGACGATCGAGCCGGCAAAACTGCCCAGCCCGCCGATCACCATGACGATCAGGGCGATCAACGTGAAATCGAGGCCCATGGTCGGCGTCAGGGTGAATTGCGCGACGATCATGGCCCCGGTCAGCCCGAGCATCCCGATTCCGAGACCGAAGGCGATGGCCTGGATGCGCCCGACGCGAATCCCCATCAGGGCGGCGGCGTCGCTGTTCTGGGTGATGGCGCGCACCTGACGGCCGAAATCGGTCCGCATCAGCACGACATAAAGGATCGCGGCCATTACCACCGCGAGCAATGAGGCGACCAATAGCGGCCACGGCATAATCAGCGGCGGAATGACCAGATTCTTGTTCGACAGAACCGTCGGCACGCTGAGGTAATCGCCGCCGAACACCATCAGCAGAAAGTTCTCCTGAACGAACACCAGACCAAGGGTGAGTTGCGCGCCGGCCAGCACCCCCGCCGCCAGCACCGGCTGCACCAGGCGGCGGAACATCAGGAACCCGAGCAGGAAAAAGCCGAAGAACATCAGCGGCGCCGCCGCATAGGCGTCGAGCGCGACGGATTGATACAGCGCCAGCGCGCCATACATGGCGAGCACCATGAAATCGCCATGCGCGAAGTTCAGCAAGCCGCCGACGCTGAAGATCAAGGTCATCGACAGGGCGATCAGCGCGTAGATCGCGCCCATCTGCAATCCCTGCACCGTCGCCTGCAACAGCACCTCACCTGACATCAGATCCTCACAACCGTCCGAGATAGGCTTTGCGGGTCGCCGGGTCGCGCGCCAGATCGCTTGAAGCGCCGCTGAGAACGATCCTGCCGTTTTCGATGACGTAGCCGCGACTCGACACCGCGAGCGACAGCTTCACGTTCTGCTCGGCGAGCAGAATGGTCAGCCCGTCCGCGTTCAGCCGGCGCAACGCGCCATAGGTTTCCTGCACCAGCAATGGCGACAGTCCCAGCGACGGCTCATCGAGAACGAGCAGCTTCGGCTGCGCCATCAGGCCGCGTCCGATCACCAGCATCTGCTGCTCGCCGCCGGACATGGTCGCGGCCTTCTGGTCGCGTCGCTCGGCAAGGCGCGGAAACAGATCGAAGACCTTGGTTAACGTCGCTTCCCGATACGGCCGCGCGCGCGGATGAACTCCGCCCAGCATCAGGTTTTCCCACACCGTCATGCGCGGAAAAACCATGCGGCCTTCCGGCACCAGCGCGATGCCGGCGCCGACCGCGCGCTCCGCGCCCTCGCCGGCGATTTCCGCCCCCTCGAACGCGATGCGGCCGGCGGTCGGACGAATGAGACCCGCGATGGTTTTCATCAATGTCGTCTTGCCGGCGCCGTTGACGCCGACGAGCGCGACAAGCTCGCCCTTGCCGACGCGAAGGTCGACGCCGTGCAGGATATCGATACGGCCATAGCCCGAGACCAGTCCGGAAATCTCAAGCAAGTTCGAGCTCCTCGCCGAGATAGATCTCGATCACCTTGGGATCGCGCACCACGTCGGCGGGCGCGCCCTCGATGATCTTGCGGCCGCTCCCCATCACCACGATCCGATCGCTCAGGCTCATGATGACGTCCATGTTGTGCTCGACCACCAGGAAGGTGACGCCGCGATCGCGCAGGGTCTGGATCAGGCGCACCACGTCGTGGGTTTCGGCGGGGCGTAGCCCGGCCATCACCTCGTCGAGCAGGATCATCTGCGGCTGGGTCGCCATCGCCTTGCCGATCTCCAGCGCCTTTTGATCCGGCAGCGTCAGATTGCGGCAGGTCAGATCCAGTTTGCCGTCGAGACGAACCAGTTCGGCGATCGACACCGCGACCTTGCGGGCTTCTGACAATGACTGCCGGACCAGCGCCGCCGCTGTCAGGGTTTCGCGCACTGTCAGGCTTGGAAACACCTCCATGATCTGGAAGGTGCGCGTCAGCCCGCGCCGGCAGATTTGCTCCGGCGGCACGGCGTCGATCCGCTCGCCGCGAAATCGCACCTCGCCGGCGGTCCTGCGGACAAAGCCCGATATCGCCTGGAAGAACGTGGTCTTGCCGGCGCCGTTCGGCCCGATCAGGCCGACGATCTCGCCGCGCCGCACATCCAGCGAGACGCGATCGACGGCCTTCAGGCCACCGAACTGAACCGAGATGTCGACGGCGGAGAGAATAACCTCGCCACCGTCGGCCCCGCTCGAAGACACCGTGCTTGTGCTCATGAGTCCTTCAGGCCGCATCGGGTTGGTCGCGCATGACGACACGCTGGTTACTTGACGCTCTCGATCACCGGCTTGGCCGAGGCGACGGCTTCCGGATACACCGTATGTTTCACGCCGTCCTTCCATTGCACGAAGATGGCGCTGGTGCCCGCCAGCGTGCCATTGGCGTTATAGTGAACGTCGCCCGGAATGATTGGCAGCACGATGGCCGGATCGCCGGCCTTGAACTTCAGGTTGCGGAACGCCGTGTTGACCTTCACCGGATCGTCGCTGCCGGCATCCTCCAGCGCCCGCACCAGGAAGCGCGCGGCCTGCACGCCGAACATGAAGCTCTGGTCGATCACCTTGTCCGGAAAGGCGCTCGCCCCCTTCTGCAAGGCGTCCTGCAAACCCGGCAGCTTGCCGTCCGCCGAATAGAACGCGAGCCCGAACGAACTGGTCAGCGTCTTTTCGGCGACCTCCTTGCCCAGCGTGCCCCACAGCTTGTCGTCGCTGAAGCCGGCCGAGCCGCCGAGCCAGATCGGCGCAGTATAGCCGAGGTTGAAGCGCGCCTTGTGCAGCAGCACGCCGTCCTGGAAATAGACCACCGAGATCACCGCGTCGGGCGCGAGGCTCTTCACTCGCAGCACGATCGGCGTCATGTCCTTCACCGACGGCTCGACCGGGATCGACTCGAGAACCTTGACGCCCTGCGCCGCCAGCGCCGCCGCCGCGGTCTTGGATACCACCTGACCGTAATCGTTGTTGGCATAGGTGATAACCACCGTGCCGATCTTGGCGCCCTTCGAGATCAGCCATTTCACCGCGTCGGCATAGGCGTTGCCGAAGCCTTCGGCGCTGATCGAGATCGTCGAGAAAAACGGCGTGGTCGGAATGATTGTGGTCTGAAGGCCGACGCCGCCGACCTGATAGCGATCCGCCACCGGCATGAACGCCTGCGCTTCCGGCGTCGAGTACGGCCCCAGAATGAAGGACACCTTCTCCTCCGACATCAGGCGGCGCGCCTCAAGCGAGGTCTTGGTCGGGTCGGAACCGTTGTCCGCGATCACCAGCTTGATGTTGGCGCCGCCGAGGCTCTTGATGCCGCCGGCCACGTTGGTGTTGTTCACCACCATCTCGATCCCGCGCACCACGCTGAGGCCGGTTTCGGCGTAGCGTCCGGTTCGGGGCATCAATACGCCGATCTTGACGTCGCTGGCGAAGCCGGGCGCGACCGACATCACGCCCGTCAGGAGCGCCAGGGCTCCGACCGCCGCCAACCGCGATAATCCGCTCATCAGGCATCCTCCGTTTGTTCGCGTCGGGATCTGACATCCCGGTCCGTTGATCCGTCTACAAACTCAAGGTCAGCGTGCCAGCGATCACCGGCTCGCCGTGTTGATTTTCAACCGCGACATCGTAAACCCCGGCAACGCCGTCGCGGAGCTTCCCCGATGCCGAAACGGTATCGTTCTCGCGCACCGGGCGTGTGAAGCGAACATCGAGCCGCGCCCCTTCGTGCGCCTCTGCGCCGTAGGTCGCCCGCAACGATTGCCAGATGAGATTGAGCGACAGCATGCCGTGGGCGATGATGCCGCGCATCGGTGACGCCGCGGCGAATTCCGGGTCGACATGAATCGGATTGAAATCGTCGGTGATCTCGGCGTAGAGCCGGATCGCCGGGCGATCGATCACCATGCTGACGCGGGCGAGTTCGGCGCGATCGTATCCCGACATGGTCATTTCGCCCACAAGGTCGTCATCAGGCCGGAGAACATCAATTCGCCGTCGATCCTGCGGGTGTCCGAACCAAACCGGACCCAGCGACGGTCGCCTTTCAATTCCTTGCCCTCGCAGCGCAACTCGGTGACAAGCTCATCGCCGATCTTCGGCATCCGGTTCACCGTGAACACCTGCTGGCCATGGACATTGCCGGGCGGTCGCGGCAGCAGGATGCCGGAATAGGCGCGGATGTAGACCGCCGCCATCATGCCGGGCGGCATGTTGTCGCCATCGCGATCCGCCGGAAACAGCGTCAGCCATTGCTCCACGAGATCGCGGCCGAGCCGCAGCGTGCCGCGTCCGATCAGTTTGCCGGGCTCGAACGTCTCGAACAGATACATCTAGCGCGGCCTCGCTTGCGGCAACGGATAGTCGCCACCGGTCGGCTCGAAGAACAATTCGACCGGCATCCCGATGCTGACGGCCTCCGGATCGACGCCACGAAGATTCATCATGGCGCGGACGCCTTCCTCCAGCGCGACGATGGCGATCACATAGGGCACATCGGCCTTGAACGACTCCAGCGGCGCACGATGAACCGCCGTGAACGAATAGACCGTGCCGCGGCCGCTCGACGGCCGCCAGCCGAGATCCGCGCCGTGGCAGGCGGTGCAGCTCAGGCGCGGCGGAAACTGATTGTGGCCGCAACTCTCGCAGTGCTGAAATTCGAACCGGCCATCCTTGCAGCTCGACCAGAAATGCCGGGTCACGACATTGGGTTGCGGGAGCGGTTTCGACATGGCTCAGTTCCTCCCCAGCACCAGCGAACAATGCGCCGACAGGATGCCGCCGTCGCCATGAACGAATGCAAGCTCGGGCGCGGCGACCTGACGGCCCGTGGCCTCGCCGCGCAACTGCCGCACCGCCTCGACGACATGGAACATGCCGCCTGCGGCGCCGGAATGGGCATAGGACAACAGCCCGCCATGGGTGTTGCAGGGCAACGGCCCGTCGAGATCGAGCGCGCCGGCGAGAATCGCCGGTCCCGCCTCGCCGCGCGCGAAAAAGCCGATCGATTCCAGTTCGGCCAGCAGGGTGATGGTAAAGCTATCGTAGATTTCGGCGACATCGATATCGGCCGGCTTGACGCCGGCGCGGCCGAACGCCTGGGCCGACGATTGCTTGCAGCCGAAATCCGTCAGCGAGGGCGAGGCGATGATATGCTCATGGGTATTCATCTGGCCCGCGCCGAGAATGTCGATGCCGCGCTTGCGAGTATCCCGCGCGGCGTCGGCAGCGCTGATGACGACGGCGGCGCCGCCATCCGAGATCAGGCAGCAATCGAGCAGGCGCAGCGGCGTCGCGATCGGCTTCGACCTCGCCACGTCCTCCAGCGTGATCAGCTCGCGCATCTGGGCCTTCGGGTTGCGCATCGCGTGCTTGCGGGTCGCCACCGCGACGCCGGCGAGGTGCTCGGGCGTGACGCCGTAGTCGTGCATGTAGCGCCGCGCCACCAGCGCATATGCCGCCGGGATACCTATGCCGTAAGGCCGCTCGAACTGGGCGTGCCCCACTTCGGACAACGCCGCCACCGCCTTGTCACGCGACATTCCCGTCAAACGATTGTCGCCGCACACCGCCAGAACGTGGCGGCAAATTCCCGCCTCGATCAACGCGGCCGCCTGCATCACCTGGGCGCAGGCGGTCGCGCCGCCCGCCTGCACGGCGATCGAATAGGACGGCATGATGCCGAGAAACTCGCTCACCACCGACGACAGCATCAGGTGCGGTTCGGTGAAGGAATAGGCGCACAACACGCCGTCGATGTCGCCCAGCGACAGCCCGGCGTCGGCGACCGCGGCGGCCGCGGCCTCCGCCTGCAAGCCGAGCGAGGTCGAGCCCTCGACCTTGCCGACCGCCGTATCTGCGACGCCGGTGATAACCGCCTTCGATGCCATGCCTATTTATCCTTGTCGTTGCGGCCGAACCGCTCCCAGACGAAGCCGAGCGGCTGTTTCGCCAGGAAGCCTTTGACCGCCTCGTGGTGATAGGGCGTTTCGAGCGCCACCGCCTGCGCGTAGGATTCCATCTCGGCGAGCGCGTGGCGATCGAGGTTGAAGGACTGGTTCAGGATGGTCTTGGCCATGCCGATGGCGTCGGTCGGCGCGTGCCGGAAACGTTGCGCGAAGGCGACCCCGGTCGCCAGCGGATCGTCCTGCGGCACGATCTCGTGGACGATGCCGAGCCGGTGCGCCTCCTCCACGCCGAGCACGCGGCCGGAGAAAATGATCTCCTTGGCGCGTTGCAACCCGACGATGCGCGGCAGGAGTTGCAGGCCGCCGAGATCCGGCACCAGGCCGATGCGGACGAACACCGCGCACATCTGCGCGCGCGGCGTCGCCAGAATGAAGTCGGCCGCCAGCGCCAGATTGAATCCCGCGCCGAACGCCGGCCCGTCCACCACCGCGATCACCGGCATTTCCAGATCGAGCAGTTCGCTGAACCAGATATGCAGCCGCCGGATACGCTCGCGATTGGCGGTGGCCGGCCGCCGCCCCTCCGACAATGCCCGCAGATCGCCGCCGGCGCAGAACGCGCCGCCCGCGCCGGCGATCACCAGCGCCTTGGCGCCGCCGTTAGCGCGCAAATCGCGCACCGCCAGCTCGATCTCCCCGCGCATGTCGAGATCGAGCGCGTTGCGCTGCTCGGGCCGGTTCAGCACCAGCCGCGCGATGTCGTCCTCAACGGTGAAACGAATGGCCTTGAAGGTCATAGCGTCGTCCTCAAATCGCGCGCGATGATGTTGCGCTGGATCTCGGAAGTGCCCTCGCCGATCACATAGACCAGCGCGTCGCGATGGAAGCGGCCGACCGGATATTCGCGCATGATGCCGGCGCCGCCGAGAACGCGAATGGCCGCCTCGGTGACGCGCACCGCCATCTCGGACGCCACCAGCTTGACGCGCGCCGCCGTAGCAGCGTCGATGGTGCCCTGATCGACGCGCCACGCGCCATAATAGACGAACCATTTGGCGGCATCGATATCCGCCGCCATGTCGGCGAGCTTATGCGCAATCGCCTGATATTCGATGATCGGCTTGCCCCGGACCATCCGCGTCTTGGCGAAATCGAGCGCGGCCTCGAACGCGCCGCGCGCCATCCCGATGCAGTTGGCCGAGACGCCGACGCGATTTTCCGAAAGCGAGTCCAGCACGATGTTGTAGGTGCCGGTTTCGCCACCGAGCAGGCAATCGTCCGGCACGAACGCGTTCTCGATGTAGATCAATCCGGTTTCCGACGAGCGGATGCCTTCCTTTTTCAACTTGCTGATGGTGAAGCCGGGATTCGGCAGTTCGACCAGGAACAGGCTGATGGCGTCGGAGGTCGGCTCCGATTTGGTCCGCGCCGCCACCGTCAGGAAATCCGCCATCGGGGCGTTGGTGATGTACAGCTTCGAGCCGTTCAGCCGCCAGCCGCCGTCGACCTTTTCGGCGCGGGTTTTCATGCTGCGAACGTCGGAGCCGCCATCGGGCTCCGACAGGCCGAAGCCGCCGACCTTGTCGCCCGACAGACCCGGCTTGAAGAAGCGGCACTTCTGCGCCTCGGTGCCGGCGCGCCAGATCGGCCACAGCGCCAGATGGGTATGCGCCGACCACGACGACGCGAACGCCTGGCAGACCCGGCTCATCTCCTCGCGAACGATGCAATCGCTGACCTTGTCGAAACCGGTGCCGCCGTCAGCTTCCGGATATCGCACCCCGAGCAGACCCAACTCGCCCCATTTGCGGAACAGGTCGCGGGGAAACACCTCGTGCTCCTCCGCCTCCGCGACAAGAGGCGCGATGTCCTGCGCGACAAAGCGGGTGATCATCTCCCGCACCTGTTGCTGCTGCGGCGTGAACTGAAAGTCCATCGAGCCTTCCTTGCGGCGCGCCCGACGGCCGGGCCCATCCGGTTTCCGATATCGCGCGACCGATTTTAAATTCTATATGGAGAATTCCATTCTCGTTTGAAAATATTTATAGGCGACGGCGCTCCGCCATGTCAACATTGCGCGCGCCTCGCGACGCGGCGAAAGCCGCCCACCGCTCGTCATTCCGGGATCGAACACATGAATCGAAAAACCACACGCCGCCCGCAAAAGAGCGTCGACCGCGGCCAGTTCCGCGACATGTGCGCGCGCTTCGCCGCCGCGGAGATCGGCCCGCGCTGGCGCGCCGCCGACCGCGACAAGATCTTTCCTCGGGATTTCTACGTCGCCGCCGCGAAAGCGGGACTGATCGGCATCACCGCGCCGGAAGATATCGGCGGCTCCGAGCTTGGCGCTTACGAGGAAGCCATCGCCATGGAGGAGATGGCCAAGGTCAATCCGAACCTCGCCGTCTCGGTGCTGGTGCAGAACGTCGCCGGCTCGATCCTGCACGATTACGGCTCGCCGGAGCAGCGCGACATCGCGCGCGCGGTGATCGCCGGCGACTGCCTGGTCGCCATCACCGTCACCGAGCCGGAAGCCGGCAACGATGTCCAGAACGTCCAGACCCGCGCGCGCCGCGACGGCGACGACTGGATCGTCGACGGCCTGAAATCCTTCATCACGCTGGGCGGGGACAGTGACGTGCTGGTCACGCTGGCGCAAACCGATGCCAGCCGCGGCCGCCACGGCATGCACTTCTTCGCCATCGACCGCAAATGCCCCGGCGTGACGTGCAGCCAGATCGAGACTTACGTCAATCGCCCGGCGCCGACGTACCGTGTTCAGTTCGACAATGTCCGCGTGCCCGAGCGTCGCCGGCTCGACGCCGGGTTCAAGGAAATCATGACCGGCTTCAACCGCGAGCGGATCATGGTGGCCGCGCGCTGGCTCGGCCATATGCAGGCCTCGCTAAACTGGGCGCGCGACTACGCCACCGCGCGCCGACAATTCGGCCGGCCGATCGGCGCCAACCAATCGATCGCCTTCGCGCTGGCGCAGGCCCACGTCGATGTGGAGGCGACCCGGCATCTCACCTATCACGCCGCCGAACGCTACGATTCCGATATCCCGCTCAAGGACGTGATCCTCGACGTGTCATCGGCGAAACTCCTGGCGACGCAAGCCGTGGTCCGCGTCACGCAAACGGCGCTGCATGTCGGCGGCGGCTGGGGACTGACCGAGGAATTGCCGGCGATGCGCCTCGCGCTCGACGCGCTGGTCGCGCCCGTCACCGTCGGCAGTTGGGAAATCCAGCTTCGCGCCATCGCCCGCGAGATGGGCCTGCCCTGCGATTAGACGGGCCCCGCTCACCGCGCCAGCGCGAAGGCTCCGATGGCCTCGGTGACGTCGCCATCGGGCAGACGGTCGACGAAGGTCTCAATCCGGTCGAAAGCGGCCGACGCCACGTCCTGTTCGCCGCCGATCCGGCGCAGCATCAGTGAGACGCCGTCGCGGCTGAACGCATAGTCCGCCGGCGTCATGCGTTGCTCCTGCACCCGCACGCCCGCCGCCGTATCCGCCTCGATCACGGCGCACAGCGTCGGCACCGACGGGTCGCTGATCAGCGTCGTCCGCCCGATCAGCGCCGCGACCGCCGGGTCGTCATAGGTCGTCATGCGCTTCATGTCGGGCGCGCCATGAACGAGCGTTGTCGCGATGCAGAACGGAATGCTCATCAGCGTCCCGGAGATCGAGTTGAAGGGACCGATGGCATCCATGCCGGCGTATCCGGTCTCATACGGATTCATGCGCACGCGAACGCCCTCGGGCAGCGTCCCGCCGAGCGCGTCGCGCAGCTTGAGCGCCGCCGTCACCGGCGTCTGATTGAAGGCGCAGACCGGGTATGGCTTGAAGGTGACCCGCAACGTCGCCCATTCCACGCCGAGCGAAGCCGCCAGATCGCGCGGCGCCTCGACGCCTGCGAAGCTGCGCACGAACCCGACCTTGCCCTCCAGCGCATGTGGCGCGGACACCGAGCCGGCCTGCGCCAGCGCGGCGGCTGTCATGCCGTTGCGCGCGACGATGCCCGGCTGATAACGCCATTCGTCGGTGCCATCGGCGAAGGATTGCAGCACCCCGCCGGTGAACGACACCGCATTGGCGAGCGCGGCGGCGGTCACCTTCGCGTCGCTCTCCATCAGCCGCGCCGCCGCCGCGGCCGCCGCGATCACCCCGTAAGTCGCCGTCGAGCGGAAACCCGCCGGCGTCGTCCGGCCGGCAAACGCGATTTCCAGCAATCCGCCGGCCTCGTAGCCGGCGACCAAGGCCGGAATCAGCCGGTCGAGCGGATAGCGTTTCACCTCGGTCATCGCGATCAGCATCGGGATCAGAACCGTGCCGAAATGCGCCGCGCCGCAGGAATCCTCCTGCGCCCGGCCGTGGAACAGCGCGGAGTTAGCGAGACAGGCGCCGCCGATCGTGGTCTTACGGCCGTCGCCGAACAGCGTCGCGCCGTCCCTCACCTCGCCGTCAGTGGCAATCGCGGCCTCGCGCGCGACTTTCGCATAAGGCGTATCGAGGCCATTCAGTCCCATGCCGAAGGCGTTGAGAATGCAGCTTCGCGCCTTCTCGACCACCGGCGGAGGCAAATTATCGAGGGTGAGTTTTGAGGTGAAATCGGCAATCTGGGCGACCAATGTCGGCATGGCATCCTCCCGAACGGTTTAAGCATGATCTTTTCCGAAAACCGGTCTCCACTTTTCGGGATCATGCTCCGGCGCGCGTCACAGCGCGAGATAACGCTGGCGAATATCCTCGTTGGCCTTCAGCTCCTCGATCGAGGCGCTGTAGACGATATGTCCCTTGTCGATCACCGTGGCGCGGCTGGCGAGCCCGAGGCAGAAGTGCATGTTCTGCTCGGCGATCAGGATGGTCGCACCCCGGGCACGCAATTGCCGCAGCAACGCGCCGATCCGCTGCACGATGATCGGCGCCAGCCCCTCGCTGGGCTCGTCAAGCAACAACAGCGCCGGATTGCCCATCAGCGTCCGCGCGATCGCCAGCATCTGCTGCTCGCCGCCCGACAGCCGGCCCGCGATCCGCCGCCGCAGCGGCTCCAGCAGCGGAAACACCTCGTAGATGGATTTCAGCGGCCACTCGTCCTGGCCCTCCGGCCCCTTCTTGTAACCGATCGTGAGATTGTCCTCGACGGTGTGATCCGGAAAGATCTGGCGATCCTCCGGCACGAAGCCGATGCCCGCGCGGGCGATGCGATAGGGTTTTTGGCGGCTCACCGTCTCGCCGCGAAACGTCACGCGTCCGCGCCGTGCCGGCACCAGCCCCGCGATCGCCTTCATCGTGGTCGACTTGCCGGCGCCGTTGCGGCCGAGCAGCGCCATGGTTTCACCCGGCGCGACGCTCAGATTGACGCCGAACAGAATCTGGCTGGTGCCGTAGTAAACGTCGAGACCCTCGACCTCGATGACAGCCTGTCCGCTCACGCCGCACCTTCATGTTGCTCGGTGCCGAGATAGGCGTCGATCACCGCGGGGTTGGCGCGGATCTGCTCCGGCGTCCCGGTCGCCAGCACGCGACCGTAGCACAGCACCACGATCAGCGGCGCGATCTTGAACACGATGTCCATGTCGTGCTCGATGAAGATCAAGGTCAGCTTCTCGCGCGCCCACAGCTCATGAACCTTCTCGATCATGCGCCAGCGCTCCTCCGGCCCCATCCCGGCGGTCGGCTCGTCGAGCAGCAGCACCTTGGGGTTGAGCACCAGCGCCAGCGCGATATCGAGCAACTTCTGATCGCCGTGGGACAGCGTCGCCGCGCGGCGATGGCGCTTGTCGGCGAGGCCGAGCATCTCCAGCGTATGCGCGGCGCGCTCACGCGTCTCGGGAAGCGGGAAGCGGCGATGCAGCACCTCGGCGCGACGCTGGTCGACGCCGACCGCCGCCAGCATGGTTTCCTCGACCGTGAGCGACGGGAAAATGCTGGCGACCTGAAACGCGCGGCCGATGCCATGGCGCACGATCTCGGGCGGCGAGCGGCCGACCATGTCGACGCCGTCGAGCATGATGCGGCCCTGATCCGGCTTGAACGCACCGGTGATGAGATTGAAGAACGTGCTCTTGCCGGCGCCGTTCGGGCCGATCACCGCGGTCAGCGTGCCGTCGGCGAAATCGAGCGAAACGTCGTCGGTCGCCTTGACGCCGCCAAATGACTTGGAGATACGCTGGATCTGGAGCATCGCTCAGCCCTTCGCCTCCCGCAGCCCCCCGTAAGTGTGCCACGGGGTCGCCGCCAGCCATCCGCAATCCACCGGAACGTTGACGCCGGTCATCGCCGACGCGGCGTCGGACGCGAGGAACGCGACCACGCGGGCGACCTCCTCCGGGCGCACCATTCGCCGCAACGCGGCGTTGGCTTCCAGCATCGACACGTCGCGCTCGCCGCGATCGATCGCCGCCTGCAACGCCGGCGTCAGCGTATAGCCCGGCGACACCGCGTTGACGCGAACTCCCGCCCAGCCCCACTCGCCGGCGAGGCACGATGTCATCGAGATCACCGCCGCCTTGGCCGGCGCATAGGCGTGCAGCGGCAGCGAGCGCATGCCGGCGATCGAGGCGATATTGACGATGCTGCCGCGACGGCGCGCCAGCATGGCGCGCGCGAACGCCACGCAGGCGACATAGGTGCCGCGCTGGTCGATGCGGACCACGTCGTCCCAGCGTCCCATCGGCAGTTCGTCGGGTCGGACCGGCACCTGAATGATCCCGGCGCTGTTGACCAGCACATCGACCGGGCCGTGCTGCCGCTCGATCTGCGCGGTGCAGGCTTCGACCGCCTGCTCATTGCCGACATCGAGCCGGCAGGCATGGCCGCCGATCGCAGCGGCCACCGCTTCCGCCTGCGCCACATTGATGTCAGCGACGACAACCCTGCGGCCGCTCGCGGCCAACTCGTGAACGCAGGCCGCGCCGATGCCGCTGGCGCCCCCGGTCACGACGCAGACGCCCGCTTGCCCCGTCTCCGTCATGTCGATGTCTCCCTGGTCGATGCCTTGTCGCGGCGCGCCTCGTACCACTCCATCGCGAAATCCATCAGCCCCCGGCGCAGTCCCAGCGCGAAGAACAGGATCACGACGCCGAGAATGATGCCGTAATGCTCGGTCAGGCGGGTCGCGGTGTCGTTGAGGATCAGCAGCAGCACGGTGCCGACCATCGGGCCGATGAAGGTGGTGACGCCGCCGAGCATGTTGATGAAAATGCCCTCGCCCGAGATCGTCCAGTAAGCGAACTCGGGATAGGCACCCGACACGAACAGGCTCATGATGACGCCGCCGACCGAGGCGAACATGCCGGCCAGCACGAAGACCGCGAGCTTGACGCGCCACACATTGATGCCGATGAAGCTGGCGCGCACCGCATTGTCCCGGACCATCCGCAACGTATAGCCGAACGGCGATTGCGCGATCTGCCTCATCAGCAGCAGGCCGACCACCAGAAGCGCGCAGCTTGTGATGTAGAGGTGCAACTGGTTGCCGAGATCGATGCCGAGAAACACCGGCCGCGGGATGCCGCCGCGCAGGCCCTGGTCGCCGCCGGTCAGCGGCTGCCATGACAGGATTACGCTGTGAATCAGCATCTGGAACGCCAGCGTCACGAAGGCGAAGTAGATTTCCTTCAAGCGGACGCAGATGGCGCCGATCACCAGCCCCGCGACGGCGGAAATCAGCAGTGTAAGGACAAACGCCGCCGGAATCGACAATCCGGTGCGCTGCATGAGAAGCCCGAACGAATAGGCGCCGAGGCCGAAAAACATGCCGTGGCCGAACGAGATCAGCCCGGTGTAGCCGACCAGCAGATTGAGCGAGGTGGCGAACAGGCCGTAGGCGGCGCAGCGGATCACGAAATCGACCAGCGCCTTGCTGGAGAACAGAAACGGCAGCGACACCAGCACGCAAAACCCGATCGCCGCGATCAGGAGATCGACGCCGACTGCGCTTCGCCGTTGCCCACCCGCGTCAAGGCGTCCGGAAGAACGGCCGGCCTGCAATTCACTCATGCGAGATCCTTGCCGAACAGGCCGGTGGGCCGCGCCACCAGCACGATCACCATGAACAGATACATCAGGCCGTCGGTGAACAACGGAAACCCGATCGAACCGAACGAGCGCACCAACCCGAGCAGCAACGCCCCGATCAGCGCGCCGAGGATCGATCCCATGCCGCCGATCACCGTCACGATGAACGACTCGATCAGCACCGAAAAGCCCATGCCCGGCGTCATCGAGCGCACCGGGGCTGCGAGCGCGCCGGCAAGCCCCGCCAAGGCGCAGCCGAGCGCGAACACGGCGCCATAGATCAGGGCGGTGTTGATGCCGAGCGCCGACACCATCGCCGGATTGTGCGCGGCGGCCCGGATCACCTTGCCGAGGCGCGTGCGCGCCAGCCCGAGGCCGAGCAACGCCGCCACCGCCAGCGCCACGGCGACCAGCAATAGATAGAACGGCGGCACCACGCCGCCGGCGATGAACAACGGCGGCACCTGAAACGCGGTCGGCATGCCCATCGACTTGAATTCAGGCCCCCAGATCAGCTTTACCGCATCGTCGAAAATCAGAACGAAGGCGTAGCAGACCAGAAGCTGCATCAGCACATCGCGCCCGTAGACGCGGCTGATGAAAACCCGTTCGAAGATCAGGCCGATCGCCGCCGCGCCGAGCGAGCCGCACAACAATGCGACGATGAAACTTCCGGTGAGTTGATAGCCCGACAGCGCGAAATACGCGCCGAACATGTAGAACGCGCCGTGACTGAAGTTCACGATCTTCAGCACGCCGAAGATCAGGGTCAGCCCGACCGCGACCAGGAACAGCAGCATGCCGATGATGAGGCCGCTCGTCGTCTGCGTCACGATGCAGGCAGAACTGACCAGACACCCGCTGAGCGCGTCGAAATCCAAGGCACTGATCCGTCAATGTTGGCAAACGGTTCGACACAAATGGCGTCGCGCGGAGGCGGCGGAGGGCGACGCCTCCGCGCGGCGAAATCAGGTATAGCCCTTGCTTTTCTTCCACTCGGCTTCGAGTTCGAAAATCTGCTTCCAGTCGCCGGCCTTGACCTCCGGCACATAGGGCTCCGTCGGAATGGTGGTGCCCCAGCCGATGGCGTAGCCGACCAGCGTCTGGTCCTCCGCGCGCATGGTCACGGTGCCATCGGCGCCGAACGGGCACTTGATCGTCAGCCCGCGCAGGGCGTCGGCGAGTTTCTTGCCGTCGGTCGAGCCGGCCTTCTTCGCCGCCTCATTGAGCAGCATGATCGCGGTGGCGTTCTGCCACGACCAGTTGGTGGGATATTCCTTGTATTTCGCCTTGTAGGCATCGCCCCATGCCGCGTTCTCCGCCGTCGCGGGGAAGGTCTTGATGTAGCGGTTTCCGGAGTGGATGCCCTTGGGCAGGTTCTTGACCACCGTCAGCGCGGTGTAGTCGGCCATGTTGACCGCGAAGACCTCCATCTGATTGAACATCGCATAGATGTTCGCCTGATCGATGAAGGACGTCAGGTCGCCGCCCCATAGCGCCGAATACAGCGCTTGCGGCTTGGCCTGGAGGATGCGGGTGATGACTTCGGTATAATCGGGCTGGAACAGCTTCGGCCAGGTTTCGCTGATGATTTCCACGTCCGGCGCGAAATGCTTGAGATAGGTGACGAACTCCGCCGTGGTGTCGCGTCCGTAGGCATAGTCCGGTGAGCAGGTCGCCCACTTCTTCAGCCCTTTGGCCTTGGCGATCGCGGCCGCGTAGCTGCCGCCGGCAATCGAGTCGTGGATGCCTTGTCGCACCGAGCGAAATGCGTTGGGAATGCGCTGCTTGGGGTCCGCCGTCAGCGACGACGCCTCCGAGCAGGTGTGAACGCAGAGCACGCCGAGATCGCGGGCGACCTCCTGCACCGCGAACGATCCCGACGACGCCTCGCCGTCAATGATCATCTCGCAGCCGTCGGTGTTGACGAGTTCGCGGGCGATACGCGCGGCTTCCTGCGGCTGGCCCTTGGAGTCGCGAACAACCATCTCGATCGGACGCCCGGCCAGACCGCCGGCCGCATTGAGCTTCTCGACCTCGATCATCACTCCGTTGCGTGACGACGTCCCGAGCTGCGCGACCCGTCCCGACAGGATGGTCGGCATCCCGATCTTGATGGTTTTCGCCTGGGCGCGCGCCACCCATGGCGCCGCGACCGTCATCGCGCCGGCGCCCATCAGGGCCAGCGTCGCGCGCCGGCTGACGCCCACCCTGGACTCGCCCGTTTTTGACTCGCCAGTTTTCGACTCGATTGTCATTGTGTCCTCCCGCGCACGCCTGTCAGGTTGATACGTTTCCTAAAACCCGCCGGAGATCGTTCCCCTTGGCGGAAAGAGTTTCAGAACAACGGGGGTGACGTCAAGAACAAAATGAATTACGAGTCATAGTTCATGTAAATCGATGGCCGCCACCCGATTGGCAACATCAACCCTTGCTTCATGGTCAAATGATCAATCTTTCAAGCTTCATCGCCTTTCACGCCCGCCGCGCGCCGGAGCGATGCGCCCTCAAATATCGCGGCGAGGATATCAGCTACGGTGCGTTGTTCGGTCGCATCCAGACGGTCGCGGGATGGCTCGCCGCGCGCGGCGTCAAGGCCGACGACGTGGTCGCCGTGCTGATGAAGAACAGCGCGGCGTTTCTCGACATCGCCTTCGCCGTCAGCCACATCGGCGCGGTGTTCCTGCCGATCAATTTCCGGCTGTCCGCCGACGAGGTCGCCTATATCGTCGAGAATTCGGGCGCGCGCGTCCTGATCGCGGACGAGGAACTGGCGCCCAGCGCCGGCGGCCCGGCCCCGGTGGTTTTGCTCGACGACGCGCGGCAGGCCAACGCCGCGCTTCTCGCCGAGGGCGGCGCGACGGCGCCGATGCACTATCGCCGGCCCGGCGACCTGATGCGGCTGATGTACACCTCCGGCACCACCGATCGCCCCAAGGGCGTGATGCTGACCTATGAGAACTTCTACTGGAAGTCGGCCGACCAGGCGATCGTCCTCGGCCTCGACCAGACCACGCGGTTGCTGGTGACAGGCCCGCTTTATCACGTCGGCGCGCTCGATCTGCCGGGGATCGCCGTGCTCTGGAAAGGCGGCATGCTCAGCATCCAGCGGAATTTCGACGCCACTGACACCCTCGCGGCGATCGCCGCCGACCGCCTGACCGGCGCCTGGCTGGCGCCGGTCATGACCACGGCCGTGCTCGCCTGTCCCGACCGCGACCGTTATGACGTGTCCAGCCTGCAATGGGCGATCGGCGGCGGTGAGAAAACGCCGGAAGCCCGCATCCGCGCCTTCTCGCAATACTTCACCAACGGCCGCTATATCGACGCTTACGGGCTGACCGAAACCTGCGGCGGCGACACCTTCATGGAAGCGGGACGCGAGATCGAGAAAATCGGCTCGACCGGACGCGCCACCATTCACGTCGAGATCGAAATCAAGGACGACAACGGCAACACCCTGCCGCCCGATACGCCGGGCGAAATCTGTCTGCGCGGCCCCAAGATCACGCAAGGCTACTGGAAGGCCCCTGAGAAAACCGCGGCGGCGTTTTTCGGCGACTGGTTCCGCAGCGGCGATATCGGCTATCTCGATGCCGACGGCTTCCTCTACCTGACCGATCGCAAGAAGGACATGATCATCTCCGGCGGCGAAAACATCGCCTCGTCGGAAGTTGAGCGGGTGATCTACGAACTGCCGCAGGTGCGCGAGGTCGCCGTGATCGGCCTTCCCGACGAACGCTGGGGCGAGCGGCCGGTGGCGGTGGTCGCGCTCGCTGACGGCGCGGAGCTGGATCTGGCGACGCTCGCCGCCCATTGCCGCGCCCGCCTCGCCTCCTTCAAAGTGCCGAAACAACTGCTCATTCGCGACAGCCTGCCGCGCAATCCGTCCGGCAAGGTGCTGAAGCGGGTGCTGCGCGCCGAATGCGAAGGAAACGCGGATGGCTAGAACCGGAACGGTGCGCGTCAGCCGCAAGGTCGAAAAGCTCAGCCGCGCCGAGCGCAACGAAGCCACCAAACGCCGGCTGTTCGACGCGGCGACCAAGGCGGTCGGCAAATACGGCTACGCGGAGGCGTCGGTGGCGCGCATCACCGAGCTTGCGGGCGTCGCGCAGGGCACGTTCTATAATTACTTCGAGAGCCGGCAGGAACTGCTCGACCAGTTGCTGCCGACCATCGGCATCGACATGCTGAAGTTCATTCGCGCGCGAACCTCTGAGGCGACGCCCGCGGCGCAACGCGAGGTGACCGGCTTTCGCGCCTTTTTCGAATTCCTGCTCGAAGTGCCGGAATTCCAGCGCATCCTCAACGAGGCCGAGTTCTTCGCGCCGGCGGGATATCAGCAGCATCTGACGAACATCGCCGGGCCATTCGTACGGCTGTTGAAGCAGGCTAGAGGCCGCGAGGAGATCGTCGATTACACCGACGAGGAATTCGAGGCGCTGGTGCACATGTTCATGGGCGCGCGCGGTTACCTGAGCCTGCGCTACGCCTACCCCGCCGCCGGCGTCGCTTCGCCGGTGCCGGAGCACGTCATCACCGCCTATGAAAAACTGGTCACGCGCGGATTGTTCGAATCAGGCGGCCGGCGCAAGAGCGGCAAAACAAGGACATCATGATGACGGCGAACGATGGCATTACTCTCGTCACCGGCGGCAGCAGGGGCATCGGCGCCGCCACCGCGACCTTGCTGGCCGAGCAAGGCCGCCGGGTGGTCATCGTCGATATCGCGCCCGGGGCGATCGGCGACAATATCATTCTGTGGCCCGATCCGTTCGATGTCGCGGACGAGCGAAGCGTGGCGGCGGGCGTCGCGGCCATCGAGACGGCCCACGGTCCGATCACCGGCCTCGTGAACGCCGCCGGCGTGTTCGGCAAGATGAACCGGATCGAACGGGTCCGCATGGAAAGCTGGGATCGGGAGGTCGATATCGACCTGCGCGGCACGTTCATCGTCGCGCAGGCCGCGGGCATCCGGATGGCCGCGCGCCGGCGCGGCGCCATCGTCAACGTCGCCTCGGTCGCCGGCATGACCTCGGGGCCGATCCATGCCTATACCGCCGCCAAGGCCGGCGTCATCCAGATCACGCAGACGCTGGCGGCCGAATGGGGCGGCGTCGGCGTGCGCGTCAATGCGGTGTCGCCCGGCTTCACGCGGACCGTGGCGCTGCAAGCCGCCATCGAGTCCGGCGCGCTCGACGAAAACCGGCTGAGCCGCAACGCCGCGATGGGCCGGCTGGTCGAACCCATCGAGGTGGCGCAGGCGATCGCCTGGCTGTTGTCGCCGCTGGCGAGCGGCGTCACCGGCATCAACCTTCCGGTTGACGCCGGTTTCATCGCCGGCTCGACATGGGACGCCTATGGCGGCTTGCGCGAACGGCAAACCTCCTGACGCCGCCGCAGGTGCATCCCGCTCAGCGAAAATCCTTCGGACGGGGCCACAGGCCGCCGTCCGACCATGCGGCGGACTCCGCCGGCGACAGCGGTTCGCCGCCGCCGCCGGTGCGCGCGGGATCGGTGTTGAGCCAGCGGCGCAGTTCGAGCTTGCCGATCTGATTACGGTGAACCTCGTCCGGCCCGTCGGCCAGCCGCAGCAGCCGCGTCGTCGCCAGCGCCGCGGCCAGGAAATGGTCGTTGCTGGTGCCGCCGCCGCCAAACGCCTGGATCGCCCAATCGACGATCGCCTGCGCCATGGTCGGCGCGACGACCTTGATCATCGCGATTTCCTGCCGCGCCGCCTTGTTGCCGACGGTGTCCATCATGTAGGCGGCCTTCAGCGTCAACAGCCGCGCCTGCTCGATCTTCATCCGCGCTTCCGCCACCCGCTCCAGCGTCACCGTCTGCTCGGCGAGCGGCTTGCCGAAAGCGACGCGATTGAGCGCCCGGCGGCACATCCGCTCCAGCACCCGCTCCGACAGGCCGATCAGGCGCATGCAATGGTGAATCCGCCCTGGCCCCAGCCGCCCCTGCGCGATCTCGAAGCCGCGCCCCTCGCCGAGCAGGATGTTCGACGCCGGCACCCGCACATTGTCGAAGATCACTTCCGAGGCGCGATCGGGCACGCCGTAGAAGCCGAGCACCGGCAGCGATCGGATCACCGACACGCCGGGGGTGTCCTTCGGCACCAGGACCATCGACTGGCGCTTGTGCCGGTCCGGGTTGGCGGGGTCGGTCTGCCCCATGAAGATGATGATCTTGCAACGGGGATCGGTGGCGCCGGTGGTGTACCACTTGCGGCCATTGATGACGTAGTCGTCGCCGTCGCGCGTGATCGAGCTGGCGACGTTGGTGGCGTCCGAGGAGGCGACGTCGGGCTCGGTCATCGCGAAGGACGAGCGGATTTCGCCGGCAAGCAGCGGTTTCAACCAGCGATCCTTCTGCGCCTGCGTGCCATAGCGCAGGATCGTCTCCATGTTGCCGGTGTCCGGCGCGTTGCAGTTGAAGACCTCCGGCGCGAGATGCGAGCGTCCCATGATCTCGCACAGCGGCGCATATTCGAGATTGGTCAGCCCGCCCTCCTCATGCGCCGGCAAAAACAGATTCCACAGCCCGGCCTGGCGCGCCAGCGGCTTCAACTCCTCCACCACCGGATAGGTCGACCATGGCCCGAGACGCTCGGCCTCCTGATAGAAGCGACGCTCGTTGGGGTAGATATGCTCGGCCATGAAGCGCTGAAGGCGCTCCGCCAACTCCCGGCTGCGTTCGTTTTGCGTGATGTCCATGTCGATGCTCCGTTATCGGTATCGGCGGCCCGCCGCTGTCCGATCTTGGTCTTGGGTTGCCGGAAATGTAAATAAGACGCGCCACATGGCCCCGGCCAGCTTCAAATTCCGCCGAACCCACGGAATCCCCATGTCCCTCGACGAGATCGCCTCGCCCCTCCTCGCCGCCGACGAGCCCGCGCCGGTGATCATGCGCAACGCCGATGGCGCCTCGCCGTTCTTTCTCGCCTGCGACCACTACGGCCGGGCGATCCCGCGCGCGCTGGGCGATCTCGGCCTCGACGACAATGAACGGCGACGCCACATCGCCTGGGACATCGGCATCGCCGGCGTCGCCGAGGCGGTGTCGGACGCGCTCGGCGCGCATCTCGTCGCGCAGCGCTATTCGCGCCTGGTGATCGACTGCAACCGGCCGCTCGCCGCCGCAAGCTCGATCCCGCCGGTGAGCGAGGCGACGATCATCCCCGGCAATGCCGGCCTGACGCCGCAGGCGGCGCATGAGCGTCAGGCCGGCATCTTCGCGCCGTATCACCGCGCCATCGCCGAGGCCCTCGACCGCCGCGCGCGCATGAGGCGGCCGACCATCCTGGTGTCGCTGCACTCCTTCACGCCGGTCTATGCCGGCGTGGCGCGACCGTGGCACATCGGCACGCTGTACCATCGCGATCCCCGTCTGCCGACGCTGATGCTGCGCGAACTGCGCACGGAGCCGGCGCTGACGGTCGGCGACAATCAGCCCTACGCCGTCAGCGACTCAACCGACTACACCATCCCGGTGCATGGCGAGGCGCGCGGCCTCATCAACACCGGCATCGAAATCCGTCAGGACCTGATCGCGGACGAAGCCGGCCAGCATACGTGGGCGGCGCGGCTGGTCCGCATCCTGCAAAAGCTCGAAACCGAACTGCTCGCGCTGGCGGTTTGAGACATCGATCAATCGCGTATCGCCGTCATTGCGAGCGCAGCGAAGCAATCCAGAAAGCGACAAAGCAAGGACCGGATTGCTTCGTCGCTGACGGTCCTCGCGATAACGAGAGCGGTTACCGCGCCCGCGTCAGCGCCAGCCAGACGCCGCCGCCGATCATGCACAGGCCGGACAGTCGCGACACCAGCCGCGTCCGGCGCGTCGACAGCAGTTTGCGCGCGCGGCCGGCGAGCAGCGCGTAGACCGCGTCGGTCGCGCCGGCGACCACCATGAAGGTGACGCCGAGCAGCACCACCTGCGGCAAATGCGGCTTTTCCAGATCGACGAATTGCGGAATGAACGCGCCGAAGAAGATCAGCATCTTCGGGTTGCTCAACAGCACCAGCAGCCCTTGCAGGAAGAAACCGCCTTTCGGCGGCGGCGGCGCGACACCCTGGCTGATGTCGAGACCCGGCGCGCGCAGCATCTTGAGGCCGATCCACACCAGATAGGCGGCGCCGGCGAAACGCACCCAGTCGAACCAGTAACCCATCGTCGCCATCATCGAGGTCAGGCCCACCGCGACGATGCCGATCGAGATCGCGAGCCCGACTTGCGCGCCGGCGATATTGACCAGCGCCGCGCGCGTGCCGTGGCGCAAGCCGTTGGCGACCAGCAGCGTCACGATCGGCCCCGGCACGATGGCGAGCACCAGACAGGCGGCGACGAAGGCGAGATAGAGGTGCAGGGACATGTGCGCATGGCTCCTTGACGTCCGTCATCCGGCATCTAAGTCGAAATTCACTTTTTGACCAAGTCTGCGACACGGGAAATGTCGTGCTCCGCGAAAGCGGAGCATCCAGCATTCCGTGACTGGCCGGCTTTCTCTCGCGCTCGTCCCGGACACTGCATCGTCCACCTTCGCGGACGATGACGCCTCATGGCCGGTCCGACCCTCGGGACAATGGCTCGGCTCTTGACATGCAACCATTCAGTTGCATATTATCCAGACCATGGATGAAGTCTTCAAAGCACTGGCGGACGCTTCGCGGCGCGCTTTGCTGGACAGGCTTCACGCGCGAAGCGGCCAGACCCTGGGCGAGCTTTGCGAGGGCCTCGACATGAGCCGTCAGGCCGTGACCAAGCACCTTGCGATTCTCGAAGCGGCCAATCTCGTCGCCACGATCCGGCATGGCCGCGAGAAGCTGCACTATCTCAATCCGGCGCCGATCCATCAGATCGGCGAACGGTGGATCAGGAAGTTCGAGCGCGGCCGGCTCGACGCGCTCGGCGACCTCAAGCGACGATTGGAGAAACGTGATGCGTAAGCCCGAATTCGTCTATGTGATCTACATCGAAACCACGCCGGACCGGTTGTGGCGCGCGCTGACCGATGCGGAATTCACCAGGCAATACTGGATGGACTGCGAGTTGATCTCGGACTGGAAGGTCGGCTCGCCAATGACGATGAGCCGCTACGGCGAGGTCAAGAACCAATGCGTGATCCGTGAATCCGATCCGTCGCGCCGCCTCGCCTATGACTGGGTGTCGGTGCACGATCCCGAGATGAAACGGGAAAAGCCCTCGCGCGTCACCTACGCGCTGGAACCGCAGGGAAAGCTGGTGCGGCTCACCGTGACGCATGAGAATTTCGCCGACGACAGCAAGACCCTGCCGAGCATCGCTTTCGGCTGGCCGATGGTGCTGTCCAGCCTCAAGAGCCTGCTGGAGACCGGAAAACCGCTCGACCTCAATCCGCCGCTGATCGCGGAAACCGAGGCCGAGCACGGCCGCGCCTGATTTGTTGGGTGTTGTCCGGTCGGATCGGCTCGTGCGTCGTTGCGAGGAGCGTCAGCGACGAAGGAATCCAGCCCTTGCTTCGCGGTTTTCTGGATCGCTTCGCGGAGCCTGTGCTCGGACAGCGTAAAACGCTGATCCGAGTGCTCGCAATGACAAGGCTACCCCGTCAACGCGGCCTTGACCACGCCGCTGGCCTTGGCGAAGTCCATTTGCCCGGCGTATTTCGCCTTCAGCGCGCCGATCACCTTGCCCATATCCTTGATGCCGGCAGCATTGGTTTCGGCAATCAGCGCGGTGACGGCGGCCTTCACCTCGTCGTCGGACATTTGCTTGGGCAGGTAGGCGGAGATGACGGCGATCTCCTCGCGCTCTTGCGCGGCCAACTCGGCCCGACCGCCCTTGTCGTAAAGCTCGACCGATTCCTGGCGCTGCTTGATCATCTTCTGCAACAACCCGAGCAGGTCGGCGTCCGACAGCGGCGGCTTGCCCTGCCCGCGCGCCTCGATATCGGCGTTCTTGATGGCCGAATTGACCATCCGCAGCGTCGACAGCGTTCGCTCATCCCTTGCCTTCATGGCCTCCTTGACGGCCGTGTTGATGGCATTGCGCAGCATGGATTCTCCTCTCGCGGCGCACCGCGCCGCCATTCGCATTGACACTGATGTAAGCCGGCCGACCGCGCGAGACAACTCAGTTCTGCAACCACGCCGTCAGCGCCGCCGCGGTCTCGCGCGGCTTTTCCGGCTGCGGCAGGTGTCCGCAATCGGGGATGATCACCAGCCGCGCGCCGTTGATGCCGTCGGCCATTTCCTTCGACAACGCATTCGACAGCGTGTTGTCGGTGTCGCTGGTCAGCACCAGCGTCGGGCAGCGGATCTTCGCCAATGTCGGGCGCGAATCCGGCCGCGCCATGATCGCGGTGAGCTGGCGGACAAAACCCTCGGCGCTGACGTCGTCGCCCATGTCGTGCACCAGTTGCCGCAATGCCGCGTCGCCGTGCCGCGCGGGATGCACGAAGCCGGGATAGAGGTCATCGAGCACGGCGTGAAACTCGCCCTGCGTGACGCGCGCGATCAAGGCGCGGCGGCGCGCCTTGGCCTCGTCGGAATCCGGCCGCGCCTGGGTGTTGATGAGCGCCAGCCTCGCCACCCGGTCCGGCGCCTGGCGCATGATCTCGAAGGCGATGTAGCCGCCCATCGAATGCCCGGCGAGCGCGAAACGCGGCGGCGCCTCGGCGAGGACGCGGCGGGCGATGACCGCCATGTTGTCGTCGCGGACGTGATTGGCGACCATCACCGGCCCGAAACGCCACAGCGCGTCGGCCACCGGGGCATAGATGCGCGGTGAGCCGCCGAGACCGGGAATCAACAAAATCGGCATTGAATCGATCAAATGAGCCCCCGATTTGTTCCAAAATTGCCGTGAGCCGCCCCTCGCCGCGCGCCAAGGATGGAAGCGGCGGCCGGCGCTGTCAAATTCCTGTCTCCCACATGTGAATCCATCGTTTGCGGCTTTGACGCGGCCGGGCGGCGGGACTATGTAGTCCCTTTATGACCATATCAGAAAATGCTCCCGCCTGGCCGGATCTCAAACCGACCGCGCTGTTGGTTCTTGCCGACGGCACGGTGTTCGAGGGTTTCGGACTCGGCGCGGAAGGCCACGCCGTGGGCGAGGTCTGCTTCAACACCGCGATGACCGGCTACGAGGAGATCCTCACCGATCCGTCCTATGCCGGGCAGCTCATCACCTTCACCTTCCCGCACATCGGCAACGTCGGCGCCAACGACCAGGACATCGAGACGGTGAACATGGCGGCGACGACAGGGGCGCGCGGCGTCATCCTGCGCGCGCCGATCACCGATCCGTCGAATTACCGCGCCTCGCGCCATCTCGACCAGTGGCTGACGGCGCGCGGCATCGTCGGCCTCTCCGGCATCGACACCCGCGCGCTGACGGCGCTGATCCGCGGCAAGGGCATGCCCAACGCGGTGATCGCCCATGCCCGCAACGGCCAATTCGATCTCGACGCCCTGAAGAAGGAAGCGCGCGAGTGGCCGGGCCTTGAGGGTATGGACCTGGTGCCGATGGTGACATCCGGCCAGCGTTTCACCTGGGACGAGACGCCGTGGCAATGGGACAAGGGCTTCGGGCATCAGGACAAGCCGGAATTCAACGTCGTCGCGGTCGATTACGGCATCAAGCGCAACATCCTGCGGCTGTTGGCGGGCGAAGGCTGCAAGGTGACGGTGGTGCCCGCCGCCACCTCGGCGGAAGACATTTTCGCGATGAAGCCGGATGGCATCTTCCTGTCCAACGGTCCGGGCGATCCGGCGGAAACCGGCAAATACGCGGTGCCGGAGATCCAGAAGATCGTCGAGTCGGGGATTCCGACCTTCGGCATCTGCCTCGGTCACCAGATGCTCGGGCTCGCGCTCGGCGGCAAGACCGTGAAGATGCACCAGGGCCATCACGGCGCCAACCATCCGGTCAAGGACATCACCACCGGCAAGGTGGAAATCACCTCGATGAATCACGGCTTCGCCGTGGACAAGACCACGCTGCCGGACAATGTCGAGCAGACCCATGTGTCGCTGTTCGACGATTCCAACTGCGGCATCGCGCTGAAGGAAAAACCGGTGTTCTCGGTGCAGTATCACCCGGAAGCCTCCCCCGGCCCGCGCGACTCGCACTATTTGTTCAAGCGCTTCGCCGACCTGATGCGGGAGCGGAAGCGAGCGTAACATTGAGTGCCGTCATTGCGAGCGACGAGGCAATCCAGAGCAGCACAAAGCACGAATCGGATTGTTCACTCGCAATGACGGGGGAACATGGGGCACCGCATCGTGGATGACACAACCAACGCGCCGATCTCCTTCGGCCTGACGCCGCCGGACGTTCTGGCCTCGATGAGCGGCCTCGATTTCCTGCGCAAGATGTTCGCCGGCGAACTGCCGCACGCCACCATGATGGCGCAGGTCGGCCTCGTTGGCGGCAGCGCCGAGCAGGGCTTCGTCACCTTTCGCGCCGTGCCCGGCCCGCAGCATTACAACCCGATCGGGACCGTGCATGGCGGCTTCGCGGCGACGCTGTTGGATTCCGCGATGGGCTGCGCGGTGCAGTCGATGCTGCCGGCCGGCACCGTCTACACCTCGCTGGAATTCAAGATTTCGCTGATCCGCGCCATCACGGCCGACACCGGCGAAGTGCGCGCCGAGGGCCGCGCGCTCAACGTCGGCCGCCGGGTCGGCACCGCCGAGGGCCAATTGCTCGACGGCAAGGGCCGGCTGCTGGCGCACGGCACCACCACGTGCCTTGTTTTTGAAGCGCCAAAAAACTAGGCGGCCGTGATTGCCGTGAGCGTCATTGCCGGACTTGATCCGGCAATACATCCCCTTGAAGAGACTCTTCGATCTGATGGATGCCCGGGTCGAGCCCGGGCATGACCATTGCGTATGGGGCTATTGCTCGTTGCCGCCCTCCTGCCGGCTGGCCTCGAACAGGAACCAGGTCCGCCGCTCGGCCTCATCGATGAAATTTTCGAGGATGCTGGCGGTCGCCACGTCCTCGTATTTGTCGGCGATCTCGTGGGCCTTGCGCATCGCCGCCGCTACCTTCTTGTTGTCGTTCATCAGTTCGCGCAGCATCTCGCGGGGCGGCACATAGCTTTCATCGTTGTCCGCGAGCGTTTGCAGCTTGGCGATCTGGCCGATCGAGCGCAGCGTGGTGCCGCCGATCTTGCGCACTCGCTCGGCGATGTCGTCGGTGGAGGCGAAAATCTGCGCCGACTGCTCGTCGAGCAGCAGGTGGTAATCGCGGAAATGCCGACCCGACACGTGCCAGTGGAAATTCTTGGTTTTCAGGTAGAGCGCGAAGGTATCGGCAAGGAGGCTGTTCATGGCCGCCGAGATCTTATCGACCCCCTCCTGCGGCAGATCGGTCGGCGTGTCGAGGTCGGAGGCGACTTTGCCGGGTGTTGTCTTGGTCTTCGTCACGGCGATATCCTTTTCATGCTGACAACGTCCAAAATAACCGCCGGCCCCTCCGCAAGGGCGCCATAATCGACTACCATTGCGATGGAGTCGATATTTCGACGGTCATTCTTCCATTCAAGCGAGAGTCCTGGACAAATCCGGGATGCCGCTCTAACGCCATCGTAACAGTTCGGTTCCATCAACGGAACGCCAATTCACTGAACGGCCGGGTCCCATGGACGACTGGATCGATTATTACGATTCGACCCATACGATTTATGTCAGCAAGCGGCACCGCGATGTGCATTTCGAAACCATCGCCGCCGACATCATCCGCTACATCCCCTCGCCCGACGCCGTGGTGCTGGACTATGCCTGCGGCGAGGCGCTGTCGGCTCCCAAGGTTGCCGACGCCTGCGGCAAGCTGATCCTCGCCGAGCCGGCCCCCGGCGTGCGCGGCCGGCTGATCGCCCGTTTCGCCCCCGACACCCGGATCCGGGTTCGCTCGCTCGATGAACTGCGCGGCATGGAGGAAGCCTCCATCGACCTCGCGATCATGAATTCGGCGGCCCAGTACATGACGCCCGACGAACTCGACTGGGCGTTCGACACCCTGCACCGGTTGCTCACGCCGTCCGGCCGCCTGGTGGTCGGCGACATCCTGCACCCCGACGTCGGGATGCTCCGCGACGTCTTGGCGCTGCTGCGGTTCGGGGCGCGGCACGGCTTCCTCAAGGATGCCCTGGTCGGGCTGGTCCGCACCGCGCTGTCGGACTACCGCGAACTGCGGACCAAGATCGGCCTGCAGCGTTACACCGAGGACGAAATGATCGAAAAGCTGGCGGCGGCGGGGTTCGCCGCCAAGCGCGCGCCGGACAACATCGGCCACAACCCCGCGCGAATGACATTCGTGGCGCGGCGGCGGTAGACCCGGCATTACCCGCTGCATCGCGCCCGGGACGTGGAACCGTTTTCGACAGCCTGTCGGATATCCCCAGCCCGGACGGGCGGCGGCATCCCTCCATTAAGGATAATTCCGAGACGGCGTCGCGCCCGGCCGCGTGATCGTTCACAATGGCGGCGGCCCGGTGGCGGAAGTGTACACGCGGGAGTGATGCATCGCTCCTCATCCTGGTTCAAGTCCAGGCTGGGCCTCCAACCGACGGTTGACGACGCCGTTAAAACCCTTTCCCGCCAAGGCGATCTGGTCTAAACACGGCTCGCGCGGGCGTCGTCCCGCGCACGGTCAGCACCCATCGAATGCGGTTTCCGGAATGCGGCGTCGTGTCCTGCCGCGCTCCGGATTGCTGAGTGATCGCATGGCCTTACCCGGTTTCTCGCTGGATCGGGCAAATCGCCCCCGCGATCGAACACCCCGAGGGACGCGCGCCGCGCGTCCTTTTTTATGCCTGGTTTCGAGCCCGTGAGCCGCAATGCCCAAACGCACAGACATCTCCACCATCCTCATCATCGGCGCCGGTCCGATCGTCATCGGCCAGGCTTGCGAGTTCGACTACTCCGGCACCCAGGCGGTGAAGGCGTTGAAGGAGGAAGGCTACCGGGTGGTGCTGGTCAATTCCAATCCGGCCACCATCATGACCGACCCGGAACTGGCGGACGCCACCTATATCGAGCCGATCACCCCTGAAATCGTCGCCAAGATCATCGAGAAGGAACGCCACGTGGTTCCCGGCGGCTTCGCGCTGCTGCCGACCATGGGCGGCCAGACCGCGCTGAACTGCGCGCTGTCGCTGCGCCAGCAGGGCACGCTGGCGAAATTCGGCGTCGAGATGATCGGCGCCACTGCCGAGGCCATCGACAAGGCCGAGGACCGGCAGTTATTCCGCGAGGCCATGACCCGGATCGGGCTGGAGACGCCGAAATCGCGCCTCGCCAACGCCTCGGCGCTGAAGAAGCAGTATCGCGAGCAGTATCTCGCCGAGAAGGCGAAGCTTTCCGGCGAGGCGCTGGCCGAGCACGAGCGGCAATGGGCGCTGCATGAAGGCGACCGTCGCAAACGCTATCAGGAGCACGCGCTTGGTCAGGCGATGATGGCGCTGTCCGAGATCGGCCTGCCCGCGATCATCCGTCCGTCCTTCACCATGGGCGGCACCGGCGGCGGCATCGCCTACAACCGCGAGGAATTTCTCGACATCATCGAGCGCGGCCTCGACGCCTCGCCGACCAACGAGGTGCTGATCGAGGAATCGGTGCTCGGCTGGAAAGAGTACGAGATGGAGGTGGTCCGCGACAAAAAGGACAACTGCATCATTGTCTGCTCGATCGAGAACCTCGATCCGATGGGCGTGCATACCGGCGATTCCATCACCGTCGCGCCGGCGCTGACGCTGACCGACAAGGAATACCAGATCATGCGCGACGCCTCGCTGGCGGTGCTGCGCGAGATCGGCGTCGAGACCGGCGGCTCCAACGTGCAGTTCGGCGTCAATCCGGCGGACGGCCGCATGGTCGTCATCGAAATGAACCCGCGGGTATCGCGCTCCTCGGCGCTGGCCTCCAAGGCGACCGGCTTTCCGATCGCCAAGGTCGCCGCCAAACTCGCGGTCGGCTACACACTGGACGAGATCGCCAACGACATCACCGGCGGCGCGACGCCGGCCTCGTTCGAGCCGACCATCGACTACGTCGTCACCAAGGTGCCGCGCTTCGCCTTCGAGAAATTCCCCGGCGCTTCCTCGACACTGACCACGTCGATGAAATCGGTCGGCGAGGTGATGGCGATCGGCCGCACCTTCCAGGAGTCCCTGCAAAAGGCGCTGCGCGGACTGGAAACCGGCCTCACCGGCCTCGACGAGATCGAGATCGAGGGCCTCGGCCAGAGCGACGACAAGAACGCGATCCGCGCGGCGCTCGGCACGCCGACGCCGAACCGCATCCTGCAGGTGGCGCAGGCGATGCGACTCGGCTGGAGCAACGAGGACATTTTCGCCTCCTGCAAGATCGATCCCTGGTTCCTCGCCGAACTGCGCGGCATCGTCGAGATGGAGGCCAAGATCAAGGCGCACGGCCTGCCGCCGCACGCCTTCGGCATGCGCACGCTCAAGGCCATGGGCTTCTCCGACGCCCGCCTCGCGGTGCTCGCCGGCAGCACCGAAGCCGAGATCCGGACGCTGCGGCAATCGCTCGGCGTGCGGCCGGTCTACAAGCGCATCGACACCTGCGCCGCCGAATTCGCCTCGCCCACCGCCTACATGTATTCGACCTACGAGCCGCCCTTCGCGGGCGCGCCCGCCGACGAGAGCGCGCCGTCCGACCGCAAGAAGGTGGTGATCCTCGGCGGCGGCCCGAACCGCATCGGCCAGGGCATCGAGTTCGACTACTGCTGCTGTCACGCCTGCTTCGCGCTGTCGGATGCGGGCTACGAGACCATCATGGTCAACTGCAACCCGGAAACGGTCTCGACCGACTACGACACCGCCGACCGCCTCTATTTCGAGCCGCTGACCCAGGAAGACGTGCTCGAAATTCTCGACAAGGAGCAATCCAACGGCACCCTTCACGGCGTCATCGTGCAGTTCGGCGGCCAGACCCCGCTGAAGCTGGCGCGCGCGCTGGAAGCCGCCAACGTGCCGATCCTCGGCACCTCGCCCGACGCCATCGACCTCGCCGAGGATCGCGACCGCTTCAAGCGCGTGCTCGACCGGCTGCGGCTGACGCAGCCGAAGAACGGCATCGCCTATTCGGTGGAGCAGGCGCGGCTGGTCGCCGCCGATCTGCATTATCCGCTGGTGGTGCGTCCGTCCTACGTGCTCGGCGGCCGCGCCATGCAGATCATCCGCGACGACGCCCAACTCGGCGACTACCTGCTGGAGACGCTGCCGGAGCTGGTGCCGGCCGACGTCAAGGCGCGCTATCCCAACGACAAGACCGGGCAGATCAACACCGTGCTCGGCAAGAACCCGCTGTTGTTCGACCGCTATCTGTCCGACGCCACCGAGATCGACGTCGATTGCCTGAGCGACGGCCATGACACCTTCGTCGTCGGCATCATGGAGCACATCGAGGAAGCCGGCATCCATTCCGGCGACTCGGCCTGCTCGCTGCCGCCGCGCTCGCTCGACGCCGCGACCATCGCCGAACTGGAGCGCCAGACCCGGGCGCTGGCGCTCGGCCTCGACGTCGTCGGCCTGATGAACGTTCAATACGCCATCAAGGACGGCACCATTTACGTGCTGGAAGTGAACCCGCGCGCCTCGCGCACGGTGCCGTTCGTCGCCAAGGTGATCGGCACGCCGGTCGCCAAGATCGCCGCCCGCATCATGGCCGGCGAGAAGTTGGCCTCCTTCAAGCTGAAGCCGCAGCAGCTCAAGCATGTCGGCGTCAAGGAATCGGTCTTCCCGTTCGCGCGCTTCCCCGGCGTCGACACCGTGCTCGGCCCGGAGATGCGTTCGACCGGCGAGGTCATGGGGCTCGACCGCAACTTCGACGTCGCCTTCGCCAAGAGCCAGATCGGCAGCGGCACCCGCGTACCGCGCAAGGGCACGGTGTTCGTCTCGGTGCGCGAGGACGACAAGACCCGCATTCTCGAAGCGGTGCGGCTGTTGTCGTCGCTCGGCTTCCGGGTGATCGCCACCTCCGGCACCCAGCGCTATCTGTCCGACAACGGCGTGCCGACCGAGAAGATCAACAAGGTGCTCGAAGGCCGCCCGCACATCGTCGACGCCATCACCAATGGCGAAGTGCAACTGGTGTTCAACACCACCGAGGGCCCGCAGGCGCTGGCCGACAGCCGCTCGCTGCGGCGTGCCGCCCTCTTGCATAAAGTGCCGTACTACACCACTCTGTCCGGGGCCGTGGCGGCCGCGCAGGGCATTCGGGCCTATCTGGGCGGGGACCTTGAGGTCCGCACGTTGCAGAGTTACTTTCCCGATAACTGATCTTCGGCCGCATCCCGCGACTGCGGGTCGGTCCAGCGCAACGGAACCCGCCGCTTTGGGGCGAGTTTCGTTTCGCGGTGCGCCTGACTTCGCGGCGCGCCTGACGATGGCCGAAACTTGGGTGACGGGACTTGAGTAACGGGACTTGAGCGATGAAACTTGGGTGACGCGGCTCGGCCGATCAATCCGTTTCGCAACCGATTTCCTGAACCGCCGCGGCGGTCGATCAAGGAAATCCAACGACGAGGGTAAATGGTGGACAAGGTTCCGATGACCCCCGGGGGTCATGCCGCGCTTGAGGTCGAGTTGAAGCAGCGCCAGTCGGTGGACCGGCCGCGCATCATCGAACTGATCGCGGAAGCCCGCTCGCATGGCGACCTGTCGGAGAACGCGGAGTATCATGCCGCCAAGGAAGAACAGTCCCACAACGAGGGCCGCATCGCCGAGCTTGAGGACAAGCTGGCTCGCGCCGAAGTGATCGACGTCAGCAAGCTGTCCGGCGACACCATCAAGTTCGGCGCCACCGTGACGCTGATCGACGAGGATACCGAGAAGAAAGCGGTCTGGCAGATCGTCGGCGAAACCGAGGCCGACGCCAAGAAGGGCCGCATCTCGATCACCTCGCCGCTGGCGCGCGCGCTGATCGGCAAGACCAAGGGCTCCTCGGTCGAGGTAATGGCGCCGGGGGGCGCCAAGGCTTACGAGATCGCCAAGGTGGAATGGCGCTAACTCCTTTCCGTCGGAGCCGATTCTCAGGATCCAGCTTTAAAAGGCCGCGCATGGCGCGGCTTTTTCTCGGCCCGGATCGTGCTTTAAGCGTCGTCAGTCAATATTGGGGAGATCGATATGAACGGAATGCTCGAAAAATTGCGGCCCCTGATGCTCAGTCTGCTCCGCGTCATGAGCGGCCTGCTGTTCCTTCAGCACGGCACCGCCAAGCTGCTCGGCTTGCCGACGCTGGCCAATTTCGCCAACCTGCAAATCACCTCTCTGCCGGGAATAGCGGGGATCATCGAACTGGTCGGCGGCGCGCTGCTGGTGATCGGCCTGTTCACCCGCGCCACGGCCTTCATCGCCTCCGGCATGACGGCGGTGGCCTATTTCATGGTCCACGCGCCCAAGGGCTTTTTCCCGATCGCCAATGGCGGCGAGCTGGCGGCGCTGTATTGCTTCGTGTTCTTCTATCTGGTGTTCGCCGGCGGCGGCCCGATCAGCGTCGACGCGATCATGCGGAAGAAGTGACGGCGGCGACACTCGTCCACGCGCTTTGCCTCTCGCCGTCATTGCGAGGAGGCGCAGCCGACGAAGCCATCCAGTCCTTGCTTTGCGGTTTTCTGGATTGCTTCGCGGAGCCTGGGCTCGGACAGCGCGAAGCGCTGATCCGAGTGCTCGCAATGACGGAGAGGCCTGTGGCAGCCAGCGTAGGGAGTCTGGGTCCCCGCCTGCGCGGGGACGACCCGAGAGGGCACCCGTTGGCGGATTCGAGGGCGTGCTCGTTGGCGGATTCGAATGTCAAACAGCGGCATCGATCGGGAACAGCGGCATTGATCCGGGATACGCCGGATACGGCTTCGCGATCTCGCGGCGCGGTGCGCCCGAGTTGT
>JBDHSX010000017.1:0-37075 GCA_039808365.1 Xanthobacteraceae bacterium
CGACCGTCGCGCCATCGCTTCGGGTGGCGACTCGATATTCTTGCAAAAGACGGGGCATACATCTGACCCTAGAGCGCGATTCAACTTCTCTGGTAGGATGGTCCGCACGATACGAGTTGCGGGAATCGCCGATCACAATTACGTCCTGGCGCAGCCTTTCTGTCGCACGTTTCGATGCACTATGTCTATCCGGCTCATTCTTTCCCGGGATGCGTATCGACTAGCAAGACAACGCCAGTTCCACCGCAAAAAGGTCTCTATATCTGTCAGTATTCAGCAATGTTGTTTGTTGAATACATCAAAACGCTGTTACGGCTGATCCGATACCCATAAACATTCGCCAATACTCCTCCATGACGTCCGATGAACGCTCGCACCGCGTCACAGATAAATACATTGTTCGATATCAGATCGCGCGCGCCCTTATCAATCAACGCGTTGATCAAGGCGTTCGGAATGCCCGTGGTCCCGAATCCACTCACCAGGATCGTCGAACCGTCCTCGATGCCTTCGAGAGCCTAATCCCTATTTCAAGAAAAAGAGCACCTCCAGGGAAATCACCAAAGTCAGCCCGACAAGCATTTCATGCTATGAGAGCGATGCCTTGGTTTCCGGCATCGCCGCCCAAATAACGATAAGGCCGACCATCGCCACCGCCGCGAGGCCCATGAAGGCAACGCTATGCCCGAAGTGATCGCTCGCATAGCCGGCAAGTGCGGGGCTGAGAGATGCACCGATGCCTGTGGCGGTGCCGACGATGCCCTGCGCGAGGTTAAAATGCCCGGAGCCATAGGTCATGTCAGCAACGATCAGCGGAATCATGATGCCGAAAACCGCCGCTGTGATGCCGTCGAGTACCTGGATGACGACGAGCACCGACGGGTCGCTGGTGATCGCGAAAAGGCCCCCGCGCATCCCCAGCGCCGCGAATGCCAGCATCAGCAGCGGACGCCGTCCCCATGACTGGGCTTTTCGGCCGACCGTAGGCGATATCAAGGCGACTATCGCTTGAGGAACGATAATGCTGGCGGCAATCAAAGCCGGCGCCGAGGCGCTCGAATGCGCCGTCACGACGCCCGCCATCAGCGGCAGCATGGCCGCGTTGGCCAGTTGAAGCAGCAATACGATTGCGGCAAAAATAAACAGCGGGCGCTGACTCAGTAAACGAAAGATGCTGGTAGCGTCGGGGGCGGACTGTGACCGCGAGACCGCGCCATGCGCCTGTTCCGGATCGACCTCGCGATCGCGAATCCGCAACAGCGACAGCACGGTCGCCACCGCGAAGATAAAGCTGACGACGAACACCATCCGGCTTGAGAACAGATAGCCGATACTGCCCATGACCGCCGCGGCGCTGCCATTGCCAAGCGAAGCGAACCGCGCGTTCCGGCCCAATCTTTCGCTGATCGCCTTCGGCCCCACCAGCCCAAGGCTGATCGCCGCGATCGCCGGACCAAGCACACAGCTTGCGGCCGCATGAAGGGTCGCGGCGATCGCAATCACCGGGAAAATCGGCCATGCCGCATAAGCCAGCGCAACCAGGCCGATCGTCGCCACCGCAAGGCCCGCCACAAGCCGCTCCGAGCGGGCGGCGTCGATGATAGCCCCTCCGGGCATCTGACCGAGCAGACCGACCACGCCACCGATCGACATGACTAGGCCGATCTCGGTCAGGGTCCATTTCTGTGTCGTCAGGTAGACGACGACGAATGGCCCAAAGCCCGTCTGGAGATCCGCAAGAAAGAAGATGAACCAGTCCAGGCCGCGCTGACTCTGCAGCGAGGGAACCGGTTGCCCAGAAACCGATGATGTTGACGACGACGTGGCGTCCGCGCCTCTTCCGCTTGCCTGTTGTTGCAGCGGGCGGTCCTGTTCCATACGGATGTCAACGGCATCGCGCTCTGTCACGATATCAAAACCGTAGAGGGCTCAAGCTTCCGGAGGCGCCCAGCACCACCACCGGCGCGCCTTCCTTGTATTCCGGCGCCGCCTTGACCTGATCCTGTGTCAGATCGAGGGTGATGCTGCTGTTCTTGCCCTGCACCTGACCGAAATGCAGGGCATTCCAGTCGACGACGATCTTGCGGCTGCCGACGCCGAGAAACCCACCGAAATCGATAACCGCGGCACGCACCGCGCCGGTCCTGTCGGCGATGATGTCGACGATCCGCCCCATGTTCTCACCGGTCGTACTCTTGACGTCACGGCCAAGAACGCCATGAGCATCCGCCGGCCCGATCACGGTGATGGATGGCGGTGGCGGCTCCGGCTTGCCAGTTTGCGAGGGAGCCGCCGGTGCGGCCGCACCGGGTTTCGCTGGCGGCGAGACGGCATCATCAGCCGCCCAGCATCCGCCAACCGCAACAAGCGTCAGGATCAAGGCAGATAGAACTACATGGATCGACTGCATGAATCCTCCACGAATTCCGATTACCAGCCGCGTCAGTGCGCGAACATCATCGACACCTGGACGTGGCCGCGCGCCCGCAGGACTTCAAGCGAGACACCCCCGTCATGGCGCCGCAAGTGCAGATCGACACTGCTCTCGCCAAGCGAGAGATCGCGCACCATCACTTCATTGATAAAATCCGGAAGATGCGGATTGCGCAGCCGTATCTCATTGGCATCGGCATCGAATTCCAGTCCCAGCGCCGCTTCGAGCAACGAAAACGGCGTCGCGCTTGCCCACGCCTGCGGCAAGCAGGCGACCGGATACAAGGTCGGTCCGCGTCGCCTTTCACGGCGAAATCCGCAAAACAGTTCTGGGAGCCGCCGCAATTCCATATAGCTGGCGGCATCGAACAACCCTTTGAAGATGGTCTCGACCGAGCGCTTGAGACCGTATCGCGCCAGGCCGAGAGCGATCAACGCATTGTCATGCGGCCAGATCGATCCGTCGTGATAGGACATCGGATTATAGCGCGCCTCGCCATGCGCAACGGTCCGAATCCCCCAGCCGCTAAAAAACTGCGGACGCATCAGATCGGCGGCAACCATCCGCGCCCGGTCCTCGCGAACGATCCCGGTAAACAAAAGCTGGCCTGCGTTCGATGTTCGCACCTGGCAAGGCTGTTTGGCTCCATCCAGCGCCAGCGCGTAGTTTCCGAGATGATCGCTCCAGAAAGCGTCTTCAAACTTCCGGGCTAGCCGCATCGCATCGTCATCGAGCGCACGCGCTCGATCGATCAATCCGAGACGTCGCGCGCAGCGGGCAGCAAGTCGCTTGGCGGCAAAGACATAGCCCTGGACCTCCGCCAGCGCGATGTCGCCTTCCGCCAATCGCCCGTCGGCATGGAAAATGGCGTCGAACGAATCCTTCCAGCCCTGATTGACAAGGCCGTTCTCGGTCGCCCGCCGATATTCGACGAAGCCATCACCGTCGCGATCGCCGGGTCCGTCGATCCATCCCAGCGCGGCTTCCACCGCCGGCCACAATTCGGCGAGTGTCGTGACATCGCCGGTACGCTCGACATAGAGGCCAACCAGCAACACAAAGAGCGGCGTCGAATCGACGCTGCCGTAGTAGCAGGCGAATGGCACCTCCCCCAGCGCAGCCATCTCCCCACCGCGCATTTCGTGCAGGATTTTTCCGGGCTCGGCATCAGCCCGGGGATCACTTGCCTTGGCTTGAAATCGTGCCAGTCGCCGCAAAACGCCACGCGCCACGCGGGGGTCGATCCACAACATCTGAAGCGCCGTAATCAATCCGTCGCGACCGAACGTGGTCGAATACCACGGGATTCCGGCATAGGGATAGCGACCGTCCGGCGTTTCCGTCATCAACATGTTGAGATCCGCCATCGACTGACAGAGCACCTCGTTGAGAATATCGTTCGACGTCTCAATGACGGCGGCGCCAGCGGTGGCCTCTCGCATCTCGCGGCGATGGGCAAGAAGCCCGCGAAAGAACGGAGGAATTTTCCGTTCGACAGGCAGATTGCAGGAAATCGCGACGAACAATGAGGCAACCTGCTGCGGCGCCAGCTCCAGACAATAACTGGCGTTATTAACGGCAAGCCTCGATGGCGGCGGATCAAAATGCAGTCCCGTTGTCCGGACATTGCCGTCGAGCCCCGTGTAGATCAGCCTGACGTCTGCCGGCCCCTGAATTTCCGATCGCCGCGAGCCGCGCCGCGCGCGCTTTTCGCCACGTACCTCGAACAGATCGGCGAAATCGCTGTCGAACAAGAACGTAAGATCGAAACGCGCGGTGCAGTCGCCGTGATTTTGTACTCCGATCCGCTGATAGGCCGTTCCGCGCCACAGAAAGATCGTGCGCACGATGTGGACCATATCTCTCTGAAAAATGATCCGATTACCGCTGAAAATATCGGGATTGGTGAGATCGACCGTCAACCCGGAATTGTCATCGCGCAGGTTCGAGCCAAGCAACAACGGCTGCATCTCGTTCAAAACCAGTTCGAATCGAGCGAGATGCCGCGTGTCCGAATGGAACAGCCCATCCGGTCCGCCGGCGGATGCGCCGATATCGCCGTGGCTATCGAGCACCACGAAAGTGTCGTCATGCTTCAGGGTTCGCCGCGGCCGCGCCAGCGGCCCCGTCATCGGAATATAGAACGGCGATTCCGAAACGATCGCTTCCTTGTCCGGCGCTCCGAGCCGGCTCGCGGTCTTGGCCACCATATCTGAACCTCCCCGAGCTTTGACGGAGCCTTGCCCGATCCGCACGGCCGGGTTCATACGCCCTGAAGCCTATGCCGCATGAACGGCAAGACGGCGCATCTCCCGTGTCACAAGCTGTCGATAAGGTCCCTGAGCACGCATCAGATGGTCCGGGGGGCCATCCTCGATAATGTCACCACCCTTGAGCACAACGACACGGTCAAAGTTGCGGACCGTCGTTAGCCGATGTGCGATCGCGATCACGGTGCGTCCACGCATCAAGCGGTTAAGCGCCTCACGAACCGCCTCTTCAGATTCAGCATCGAGCGCCGCTGTCGCCTCGTCGAGCAGCAGGATTGGCGCGTCCTTAAGGAACGCGCGCGCGATTGCGATACGCTGACGCTGGCCGCCGGAAAGCCTGACTCCCCTGTCGCCAACCAAGGTGGCCAGTCCATTCGGCAAATCTCCGACAAAATCGCAACGCGCAGCAACGGCCGCGCGTCGCACCTCATCATCGGTGGCGTTCGGGCGACCGTAGCGGATGTTGTCGATAATCGACCGGTGAAACAACGAAATGTCCTGGGGAACGACCGATATCGCATCTCGCAAACTCTGCTGCGTGACATGAGCGATATTCTGGCCGCCGATGGTAATGCTGCCGCGATCGACGTCGTAAAAGCGCTGCAACAGAGAGAACAGAGTGGATTTTCCGCCCCCAGACGGTCCGACAATGCCTACGCGCTGGCCCGGCGGAACCCGCAGCTCCAACCCATCGAACACCTTGAAGCCATCCGGATAGTTGAACGAGACATTATCAAAGGAAATAGCCACGCCTCTCTTCACCAAAGGAGCAGCTTTGGGATGATCCTGCAACTCGTGAGGCACCAAAAGTGTTGCTATCGCCTCCGACATCCGCGCCACGTGCTGCGTCACATCCACAAGAGCCACCGCAAGATCGCGCGTCGCGTGCAAGATCGAAAGACCCAGCGTACAGACCAGCACAACGTCACCAGTGCTCGCGCGGCCGCGCTGCCAGAGTACGATTGCCCAGGCCAACAGCCCCACGGTCAGGACAACAGTCACCGCGGCATGCAACAGCCGCAACTTCTCAAGGTAGCGCAAGCTCCGGCCCCGCGCCTGCATCTCACGATCGACGGTTGCGTCGAACCGATCGTGCTCATGGCGCAAACCGCAAAACGCGCGAACGAGCGCCATATTGCTGATCACGTCGACCATCTCACCGTCCACGGCCGCGGCCTTTGCGGCGAAATCGTCATGCAGCGGCTTGCCGGCCGCCGCCATCCTGAACATCGCAATCACGATGATTCCAGCAATCACCGCCAGACCACTGGCCATCGAGATACTCACGGTCCCTATTAGAATGATCGCGGCAATGGTAGCGATACATGGGGGCAACACGTTCCAGGCGAACATGTTCTCGACCGTAAACACTGCGTTCGATGCTGCGGTGATCCGGCCGCTCAACATGCCCGGCAGCCGATTGGCGAAATAGCTCGGCGCGTGTCCGGTCAGATGCCGGAAAATATCGGAGCGAAGGTCGCCGGTCACCTTAACGAAGGTGTAGCTCGCCTGCCAGCTCGCAACGCGCCACAGAAAATTATCAGCGCAGATCAGCCCCATGAGGAAAGCGAATGCCAGCCATACACCCTCGCCGCGGCTCGCTCCCGCTGCAAGCGCATCGACAAGCGCCTTGACGCCGTATTGCGTTCCGACAGAACACGCCACCGCCGCAATCACCGCACCGAGGATCATCAAATGGGCTGTGAGGTGTCGGCGCAGATAACCCATCACCAGCGCAAAAGGACGATCGGCGTAAGCTGATAGATTATCCATCGAATATTGAGCCTCGCGTTGGAGTAAACGATGTCCGCATGCGCTAGTGCGGTCGTAATCCGGCCAACCCTATCGGACAGGAAGTTCCCCACACATAATCCCAAGTTGCCCTCATTTCGCCACACGCTTTCAGGCGAGGACCAAAACAGTTCCGATCCTACCGGTCCGTTGACCCAGCGCTGTGAGTGCATGGAGGAACTTGAACTATCGGAGGAACCCGAGAGAAGCGAAAACGTTCCCCGCTGCGGGTCGGGGCTGACCCTCGCGTGACAAGAATCGCACACTCCAAAGTTTGACAGGAGGTTGTCAGATGCGCATTGCGCAAGTTGCTCCGCTTACGGAGGCTGTTCCGCCCAGACTATATGGCGGCACTGAACGAGTGGTTCACTGGCTGACGGAGGAACTTGTCGCATTGGGGCACGACGTCACGCTGTTTGCCAGCGGTGATTCACACACATCGGCCCGGCTTGAAGCGACGTGGCCAAAAGCGTTGCGCCTCGACGGCTCGGTTCGCGACCCGAACGCGCTTCACATGGTGATGCTGGAACGCGTTCGCCGGAAATGCGAAAATGATGAATTCGAGTTTCTGCACTTTCATCTCGATTACTATCCATTTTCGCTGTTCTCCAGACAACCGATACCGTTCCTCACAACACTCCACGGGCGCCTCGATCTTCCAGAACACCAGCCGGTCTTTTCGACATTCTCATCAATTCCGGTCATCTCGATCTCGAACGCGCAGCGACGACCTGTTCCCCACGCAAGATGGATGCGCACTATTCATCATGGGCTTCCTGAAAAGCTGCTGACTCCGCAGCCGATCAGACCAAGCTACCTGGCTGTGCTCGGCCGCATAGCGCCGGAGAAAGGTGTCGATCGCGCGATCAGTATCGCGATACGATGCGGCATCCCGCTCAAGATAGCCGCAAAAATCGATCGTGCCGACGAGGAATACTATGAGGAGCGAATCCGTCCCATGATGGACCATCCGCTCGTAGAGTACATCGGCGAGATCAGCGACCGCGAGAAATCCGATTTCCTCAGCGGCGCTCTTGGGCTCATGGTTCCAATAGATTGGCCAGAGCCTTTTGGCCTGGTGATGATCGAGGCGATGGCTTGCGGAACACCGGTGATCGCTTTCAATCGCGGTTCCGTCGTTGAGATTGTGGAAGACGGCAAGACCGGATTCGTCGTCGAGGACGAGACCAGTGCCGTCGCCGCTGTCGATCGCTTGACGACCCTTGATCGGATGGGCATCCGCAGAGAATTCGAGAACCGTTTCACGGCGCGTCGAATGGCTCTCGACTATCTCGATACATATCGTGAGCTGATGGATGGTGTGCAGCCTCGCATCAAGCTTGTCAGCAACGCCAACTAGCCGCCAGCCACTTAACGAGAGCGCCGAAAGCGATCGAAGCGGATGAGAACAGTTCGTCTCAACCGGTAGCGAGCACACAATCACCGCTTCGTATCCACCAAATGACCACACAAAGCACGGCCAAACACCATGCTTCAAAAGTAAATAGCGGAGGATGGAAGGCAAAAGGAGAAACGCTATGCGAACCTTGGCAGCATCGACTATTGCCGCATTTCTCATTGTTGGCGCCCCTGCCCTGGCGCAAGCACAGGCGACGCCGGCACCTTCGAAGACAGAGACACAATCGCAGGACAGCGGCGTTACCATCCGCAGCATTCAGGTCGTCGACGTCGAAGATCTGGAATCCGGGCTACGCGCAAAGGTCGAGTCGCTTGTGGAGAACGCAAAACAGGAAGACTTGAAGTCACTTCGTGACTCGATCGATGCGACCCCGCAAGCGGTCTCGGCGCTGAAGGCAAAGGGCCGTGTCACCGCCCAGGTCGTCGCTATCAACATTGACGATAGCGGCATCCTGACAATGTTCACCAGGAAGAATGCATGATTCATAGAATAGCATGGAGCATTGTGAAACTGAACATGACACAACTGATCGAGACCTTACTCAGATAGATGGGTGCGGCATAGGTGCCGAGATATTTGCCGCTCGACACCATTGCCGTTGTAAGCTTCCTAGTGATTGATCCGTTTCAAATCAAAGCCGGCCCCCAATAGATCCCAGTGGGCCCCTTCGTGAGGGTCACGGCGCAGCGTCGGCGTCCCTGACGCGCAGCGGTGGCAGGGTGCCGAGCAGGCGCGCGAGGTCGCGCTGCGTTTCGGCGCCGGTGCGCAGGAAAATTTCCGCCAGATGCGTCCGCAACGTCGTGATCCGGATGCCGCGCGCGACCGCAATCTCCTCCGGCGACCGTCCCTTAAAGAGGGCCAGCGCGATCTGCGCCTGAGTCGGACTCAGCCCGAAAAGACGTTCGAGCACGGTTTCGTCGAACGCAGGTTCGTCCCATGCCGGCCGCAGCGACAGCATGGCATGGCCGGTGCCCCTGTCGCCGTCGTTGCGGCGCGCCAGCGGCGTGACCAGAGCCATCATCGGTCCCATCTCGCCGCCGCTCAGGCGGACGACGCCACCCGGACCGCCGCTGGCGGCGTCCTTGACCAGCGCCGATAGGATGCGCGCCTCGGCCGGCAGCACGGCCCTGACGGTGCGCCCGCCAAGCGTGATACCGGCCCCGCGGCGGACCAATTCTTCGGCCGCGGCATTGGTGAACGACACTCGGCCGGCGGCGTCGCAGATGACCACGCCGAACGCCAGCAGATCCAGCGCCGCCGCCTCGATCCGGGACGCCTGCCGGTTCACCCGCAGGCGCAGTTTCAGCGCGTTCCTGACATAGGGCATCAGCGTCTGGAAACGTGGCTTGTCGCTTTCCTCGAAATGCCTTTTCGCGGCGGGGAGGTCGGAGCCGACGATCGCGAATGTCCCCGGAGCCAGTTGCAACCGCATCCCCATCGGCCGGAACATGCCGCCGGGCCGCGCGAAATCATGATAGAATTCCGTTTTGAGAAGCTCATCCTCGCGCATGTGCTCGTATCCGAGCATCACCCTTCCGGCCGGCGCGCGCTTGATGCTGGCGGCCCACGGATCGATCTTGCTGAAATACTCGGCGTAGGGTTGCTGCCACGCGCTCCAGGTATCGACGATGGAAAATTCCTTGATCTGGTCGTCCTCGGTCACCCACACGGCAATGTCGTCGATGCCGGCCGCCTTGCCGATCAGCTTGCAGAAATCGGGCCATCGCTCATTGTCGACCGCGGCCTCGTAAAGATCGGCGATCATCTCCGGCGTCGGCTGCGACGGCATCAATGGCTCCGCCTCCTCAAGTCGTTGCCTCACGTCGTCGTTGCGCCGCGACGCCGATGCAATCTTTTTTCCACCCTCCTCCAAATGAAGGAGGGCGTGCGACATTTTGTCAAGCTAATCTTTCGCAAACTCATTCGATGCGGCCGTAAGGCGCGAGGCGGGCGATGAACGGTTCTTTCGGGAGACGACGGCAATGAGCAAGCTCACCTATTTCGACCAGAACGGCCATGCCCTGCTCGACAGCGGCGGCAACCCGCTCTCCCCCGACCAGTTTCCCGACGGCACGACCATCAGCGAGATCGAGACGCAGACCTTCGACGCGAACGGCAATCCCGAACTCGACCAGCAGGTGACGCTTCCGGGCGGAAACCTCTCCAACCAGACCTACAGAATCGTCGACGGTCACCCGATCGCCGATTCGGATCTGCAATATGTGGAGGGGCAGGAGGTCGCCGTCGACGTCTACCTGCCGGTCAACAGCATCTCCTTCACCCGCAGCCTGACCGCGGGCGACGCCACGGTCAAAGCCAACTTCGACCTTAACGCCTATGTCCTGACATCCCTCAGCATCAGCTGGCCGGACGGCACCTCGCTCCAGGAGACGTGGGACGCCGTGACCGGGCGCCTGACCCTGATCGATATCGTCAAGGCGAACGGCTCGCGCCAGGTTGACCGCTTCGACGCCAACGGCAATCACCTTTCCGAGGACGTCTATGACAAGGACGGCCACCACGTCTTCGGCGAGGGCTTCGGCAGCGGCGGCGCGCTGACCAGCTATTTCCTGTCGGACCCGAGCCATTCGATCCTGGTCAACCTCGACCAGGCGTCGAACGCCTACAGCATCGCCAACGGCGCGGGCAAGGTGATCGGCAGCGGCACCGGCAGCATCGACTTCCTGATCGGCAACGACGGCGCCAGCCTCATCACCAACGACGGCGGCTCGATCATCGGCAATGACGGCGCCAGCCTCATCACCAACGATGGGGGAAGCCTGGTCAACGTGCTCGGCCTGATCACCAACGACGGCGGCTCGCTGATCACCAACGACGGCGGCAGCCTGATCACCAACGACGGCGCCAGCTTTGCCGCGGCGCGGCAATATTCGCTGGTCTCGCTCGACGATCCCGACGCGGCCCAGCTCGACGATTTCCTGTTCACGGCCGGCAACCCGAACGTCGGCGACTACGAATTGTGGATCGGCACCGGCACGCCGGGCAGCGAGCATCTTTTGAAGGACATCAACCCGACCGGCTCCTCGTTGCCGACACAGTTCGTCAGCGCCGGCGGCAAGGTGTTCTTCACCGCCACCGACGGCCAGCACGGCTACGAGATCTGGGTCTCGGATGGCACCGGGGCCGGCACGCATATGGTCAAGAACATCAATCCGGAGAACGGTCTCGGCACCGCCATTCCTAGTATAATCACCACGCTCGGCGATAAGGTGGTTTTCACCGAAAGCACCGGCGATCCTGGCAGGCAACTCTGGATTTCCGACGGCACCGAGGCCGGTACGCAGCAGATGCTGGCCGACGTCGGCGTCGGCATCGGCCAGTTCTACAATGCCGGCGGTGTGGAGTATTTCTTTGCGCCGCGGTCCGATAGCTTGACGGAAACGCTCTACCGTACCGATGGAACGGTCGCCGGCACGACCGCGATCAAGACATTCGCGTCAGTCGGCGATGTCAGCCCGGGCGGCGACAAGCTCTATTTCGTCGCGGACGACGACTCGACCGACGATGCCGGCGCGAAGCTGTGGCGCACCGACGGCACGCCTCAGGGAACCGTTGCGTTGCCGGGCAACGCTCCCGCCGAGACGCTCACCGATGTCGGCGACGGCGTCGCCTATGTGAGTTTCGACGGCACCTCTTATCCGGGCCCGCACGGACTTGAACTTTACCACAACGGCGTCATGGTCGCCGACATCGCGGAGGGAGGCGCGAACAGCGGCGTGAGCTACATCGCCTACGACGCGGCGACCGGCCGGACCTATTTCCAGGCCATCGGCTACAAGGTGATCGGCACCGACGAGGACCATTCACCGATCTACAGCACGCATCTCAACGAACTATGGGTCGCCGACGGCAACGGCGCCCATGAGGTGGCGAACATCAACACGCAGAACGCCGGCACGACCGGCAACGGCGGACCCTATGACGGCGGCTCCAATCCGCACTGGATCACGCCGAGCGGCGACGGGCGGATCTTCTTCACCGCCGACGACGGCATCCACGGCCAGGAATTGTGGGTGACCGACGGCACGGAGGCCGGCACGCATCTGGTCAAGGACATCAATCCGGACATCTACGCCTGGGGCCCTGCGCCGACGCTGGCCGGCGTCGAAGGGACCGACGGCCAGTCCGACCAGTTCACCGTCCTCGACGGCAAGGTTCTCTTCCTCGCCAGCGACGGCATCCACGGCTACGAGCTGTGGGTCTCGGACGGAACCGACGAAGGTACCTTCGCCCTCCCCGACACCAATCCGGGTATCGACGACAATCCGATGTTCGCCGACCGCGACGGCGACACCATCTATTTCGCCGACGGCGGCGGCATGCTGTGGAAGACCGACGGCACGATCAACGGCACCGTGCAGGCGACATCCGGCGATATCTCCACCGGCGGCAAGCTGGCCCATATCCCGCATGTCGATACTCTGGTCGTGGGCGAGGACGACAGCCCCCTGGTCGAGGGCAGCCCGTTCGCCGACACTGTGTACGTGCAGGGCGGAAACCATGTCGTTCACGGCAACGGCGGCGGCGACTGGCTCGACGGCAGTGCGGCGGACGACACGCTCTACGGCGACGACGGCCCCGACACGCTGATTGGCCGCGACGGCAACGACGACCTCGACGGCGGCACCAACCCTGACAACCAGGGCGACATCATGCTCGGCGGCGCCGGTGACGACAGCTATCACGTCGATTCCGCGCTGGACCTCATCGACGAGGGTTTTGTCTTCCCCGACGCCGGCTGGGGCGGCACCGACACGGTCATCTCCACCGCCAACTGGTACTGGGACAGTCAGAGCGTCGGCGAGATTGACATCATCGCCGAGGACGCCGCCGATCCGAGCCATGCCGGCGTCACCCTCGTCGGCGGCGTGTTCGACAACGTGCTGATCGGCCATTCCGGCACCGACATCCTGTTCGGGCGCGGCGGCAACGACACCTACATTCCCGGCGACGGCGTCGACTGGATCTCGCTGTCGACCCTCGGCTTGACCGACCAGAACGCCTATGCCGGCGTCGACGGCCACAACACCATCATCGCCACGCCGAGGACCAGCGGGGCGGTCTCCTACGACATCATGTTCGAGTTCGATCCGGCCAGGGACAAGGTCGACGTCTCGGCCTATGGCAGCCAGTACGCCTCCGGCGCGGACGTGCTGTCCCACGCCGTGAACGACGGCGCCGGCAACAGCTACATCGCGCTCGGCGACGGCCTCGATTACCTCTACTTTGTCGGCCTCACCAAGGACCACCTGCTGGCGAACGATTTTGTGGTGTGAGGGCACGGCGCGGCGTCGACGTTCCTGACGCGGAGGGTCGGCATGGCCGCTTCCCCCTAGCGATTCCGCCAGCTAGTTCTCGCCCGCGAAATGATTTAGGATGCCGCCGGTGCCGCAGCCCTACCGCGAGGAAATCGCATGGCCACGATCAACGGCGATGACCGCAACAACGTGTTGCCGGGCACCTCCGAAGCCGACACGATCAACGGTTTCGGCGGCAATGACATCCTGCACGGCTATGCGGGCGACGACACGCTCAACGGCGGCGCCGGCGACGATACGCTCTATGGGTACGAGGGCGCCGACACGCTCAACGGCGACGCCGGCGACGACCTGATCTTCACGGGCCGCCCCGACCTCTTCGGCGTACCGGGCGGCGAATTCGGCTCCGACGTGGCCGACGGCGGCGACGGCTACGACACCGTCGTCATAAGCTGGTACAACCAGCTCATCAACGGCCAGTACATCTCGATCACGCTGGACTTCGGCAACGGGGATTTCGTCGTCCACGGCGGCGGCTCCGACTGGGAAACCGCGAAGAATTTCGAGGCGCTCGTCTATTACGGCAGCGACGGCGGCGACATCATCACCGGTAGCCAGAACGCCGACTTCATCCAGGTCGGCTACGGCGCCGACGTGGTCAGGGCGCGCGGCGGCGACGACCATATCGTCGACCTCGGCGGCGTGTTCGACATCGACGGCGGCGACGGCATCGACACGCTTGAACTGCCGACCTATCTCGGCACCGAGGGCGTGACGCTGCGCCTGCAACCCGGCGGGACCGCGCTCCTCGGCGGCGGCTACAGCGGCTCGGTGCGAAACGTCGAGATCCTCGCCTGGGACTATCAGGGCGGAACGCCCTTCAACGACTATTACGAGGGCGGCGCCTACGGCGACGAGATCCATGCCGGCGCGGGCAACGACCTCATCTATGGCGGCGCGGGCAACGACAAGCTCTATGGCGGCCGCGGCGACGACACGATCTACGGCGGCACGGGCGACGACTCGATAGAGGGCGGCGGGTTCATGGAGGCCGAGGGCGTCGCCGGCAGCGATACGATCTACGGCGGCGACGGCAACGACAGCATCGAGGTCGACGACCGCACCGGCACGACCTACAGCTATCTCTACGGCGAGGCCGGCGACGACAGCGTGAGTGGCTACGGGCATCTCGAAGGCGGCGACGGCAACGACCGCCTCGGCGGCGGCGGCGAGCTTTTCGGCGGCCCGGGCGACGACACGCTCTACGGCAGCGCGGGCTCCCTCCTGAACGGCGGCGACGGCAACGACACGCTCGACTACAGGCGCGGCGCCAATTACGGCGGCGAGGGGCCGGGCAACACGGTGGTGGCGCCGCTCATCGTCGACCTGGCGCATCCGGACCAGAACACCTTCGTGGCGCAAGGCTCCACCTTCGTCTCAATCGAGAACATCATCGGCTCGCTCGACGGCCCGAACGACCTGCGCGGCGACGACGGTCCCAACCGGTTGACGGGCGGCCTCGACGAGATCAACTGGCTCGACGGCCGCGGCGGTGACGATACGCTCATCGGCGATTCGAGGCCCGACATCCTCAAGGGCGGAGCCGGCTTCGACACGCTGATCGGCCGCGGCGGCAACGACATTCTCGACGGCGGCGCCAACCCGTCCAACCAGGGCGATATCATGCTCGGCGGCGCCGGCGACGACACCTATCACGTCGACTCGACCTTGGACCTCGTGGACGAGGATTTTGTTTTCCCCGGCTACGGCCACGGTGGCACCGACACCGTCATCTCCACCGCCAACTGGTACTGGGACGTCGAAAGCGTCGGCGAGATCGACCGCATCGCGGAGAACGCCGCCGACCCGAGCCATGCCGGCGTCACCTTCGTCGGCGGCGTGTTCGACAACGTGCTTTACGGCCACTCCGGCACCGACATCCTGTTCGGGCGCGGCGGCAACGACACCTACATTCCCGGCGACGGCGTCGACTGGATCTCGCTGTCGACCCTCGGCTTGACCGACCAGAACGCCTATGCCGGCGTCGACGGCCACAACACCATCATCGCCACGCCGAGGACCAGCGGGGCGGTCTCCTACGACATCATGTTCGAGTTCGATCCGGCCAGGGACAAGGTCGACGTCTCGGCCTATGGCAGCCAGTACGCCTCCGGCGCGGACGTGCTGTCCCACGCCGTGAACGACGGCGCCGGCAACAGCTACATCGCGCTCGGCGACGGCCTCGACTACCTCTACTTTGTCGGCCTCACCAAGGACCACCTGCTGGCGAACGATTTCGTGGTGTGAGGCGGCTTCACTTTTCCCGAAACGCGCGCCCCATGGAATCGAGCACGGGGCGAACCAGATAGCTGGCGAAGGTCCGCTGCCCGGTGAGGATGAAGGTATCGACGGGCATGCCCGGATAGATGCGTGACGGATCGATCTCCGGCGGCAGGTTCCGGTCGATCTTCAGCCGCGCGACATAATAAGGCTGCTGCGTGCTGTTATTGGCATTGGCCACGAGATGATCGGCCGAAACGTAGAAAACCTTGCCCATGACCCGCGGCGTCGTTCGCCCGTTGAGCGCGGAAAAGTGCATTTCAACGTCCTGATCGTTCCTGACCGAGTCGATATCCTGCGGGCGCACGTGAGCCTCGACGATGAGTTCGCTGAGCGTCGGCAGGATTTCCATCACGACTTCGCCGGGACGCACGACGGTGCCGGGGGATTTGTAGACCGAACGAACAATGATGCCGTCCTGCGGCGCCCGCACGACGCTGCGGTCGAGCACTGCGCGCGCCGCCATAACCTGCTGCTCCAAATCCACCAGCGTTTCGCGATCCGTGTTCAGTTTGGTGACAGCGTCCTCGACCCGGCGCGTCTTCAACCGCTCGACCTGGATGCGCGCCTGCTCCAACTGGCTGATCATCCCGGCGATCTGTGCTTCGAGCGAACCGTTCTGGCCCACGAGCTGGGCCGCGGTCCTGAGCAGAACGATGTATTCATCACGACGTGTCAGGCCCTGGTCAAGCAGCGTCTTCTTGCGCTCTGTTTCGTCCTGGACGATCTCCAGCTGCTTCTCGCCGGCCTGCTTCTGCGCCGTCAGGCCCTTGAGCGATTCCTGGAGCGCCGCGACTTGCTGGTCGAGAATGCGCCGTTCGGAATCGAACCGGGCCATGGTGGCCTCGAATTCCTTCTTCTGCTCGGCAAAGAGAATATCGGCGCCCAATTCAGCGGGAAATCCTCGCAGGCTGGCCGGAAATGTCAGGACGGTGGCGCCGTCGCGCTCGGCTTCCAGCTTGGCGACTTCGGCATTCTTGGCGATTTGCTGCTGGAGCAGCCTGTTGAGCTGCGCGCGCGTCGCGGTCGAATCCAGGACAAGCAGGGGATCGCCCTTGCGAACGTGGTCGCCTTCATGGGCGATGACCGTTTGGACGATGCCGCCTTCGAGGTGCTGGATCATGACGTTCTCGCCAGCCGCCGCGACGGTGCCCGGAGCCATGATCGAGCCGGCGAGCGGCGCGGTCATGCTCCATGTCGCGAAGCCGCCGAAAAAAACCGCCAGAACCGCGTAACCGGCGACGGCGATCACTCCCGACCTGGTGCGGACGCCTTGCTGCCAGCGTTTTTCATCCGTTGTCTGCATGGGGTCCGTGCTCACCCTGGATCCAGCGGGGCGGCACCGGTCGACGCCATGCGATCGGCGCCCGGCATGCGGAGGACCCCGGCCTTGGGTGGTTTCCCGGCCTGCTGGATCCCCGATAACCGGCGCAGGACATCGGCGGCCGGGCCGATCATCTCGATTTGGCCTTCCCGCAGCACCAGCACGCGGTCGCACCTGGCGGCGATGCCTGCCTTGTGCGTGATCAGGATGACCACCGCGCCCCGCGCCTTGGCGTCCTGAACCGCCCGGTCCAGCGCCGCCTCGCCTTCGGTATCGAGATTGGAGTTCGGTTCGTCGAGCACGAGCAGCTTCGGATCGCCATAGAAAGCGCGGGCCAGGCCAATGCGCTGCTTTTCTCCGCCCGACAGACGCACGCCGGTCGGGCCGACGGGCGTGTCATAGCCGCCACGCTGGGAGAGGATCATGCCATGCGCCTGTGCGAAGGCGGCGGCCGCCAACACCTTCTCGCTGGTTGCATCCGGATCGAAGCGGGCGATATTCTGCCCGATCGTGCCGGGCAGCAACTCGATATCCTGGGGAAGGTAGCCGATATGGGCGCCGAGCTTCTCGCGGTCCCAGCTTCTGATGTCGGCGCCGTCGAGGCGGATCAATCCCGAGCGCGGCTCGATCGCGCGCACCAGCAGTCGCGCCAGAGTCGACTTTCCCGCCCGGCTTGGCCCGACCACGGCAAGCGCCTCGCCGGCGTCGGCCGCGAAGCTGACGCGCTTGATCAGCGGCGGCGTGCCCTCGCGCGAGTCAGGCAGGAAATACACTAACTCCTCCGCCCGGATGCCACCCCGCGGCATCGGCAGCTCGATTGGGGCGGCCTCCGCCGCGGCGGGCGTCTCCAGGCAGGCCCGGATGCGTTTCCAAGCCGCCGAGGCGTCGGCGATCTGCTTCCAGCTTCCGATAATCTGATCGAGCGGCTGTAGCGCGCGGGCCGAGATCAAGGATGCGGCGAAGATCATGCCGGCGGTCATCTCGCCCTTGAGGGTCAGGTAGCCGCCGACGCCGTACATGGCAATCTGGATCAGGAGCCTGATCCCGCGTGACAGGCTGCCATAGGTTGCGTTGACCGCGACGACATGGTCCGCGCCCTTGATCGACTGGGCGAACTGGGCTCCCCAGAATGCTTTCGCTCCTTCCAGCATCCCGAGCGTGCGGACTGTCTCGGCGTTGCGAACGAACAACTGCGCGGCGGTCATCGCGGAGGTGAGAGACTCCGCGGCCTGTCGCCCGATCCTGCGGGACGCTCTGTGATTGACCACCGCCAGCGCCAGCACGACCATGCTCCCGGCAAGCGTGACCAGGAAAAGCACTGGATGGATGAAATAAAGCAGGGCGATGAAGAACGGGCCGAACGGCAGGTCGAACAGGCTGAAGACGGCGCGCGAGCCGATGAAGCCGCGGATGGTGGCAAGGTCCCGCAGCGGCTGGACGTCGCCAAGGCCCGCGCGCGGACCGTCGATCGCCGCGGTGAACAGACGATCCCCGCACACAATGTCGACACGGGACGCGATCCGGTTGGCATAGAGCGCCCTCACGATTTCGAGCAGCCCGAGCGCAAGAATGGCCGCGGCGGCCATGATGGAAATATAGAGCAAGGTATCCATGCTCGCCGCTGGGATGATGCGGTCGTATACCTGGAGCATGTAGATCGGCAGGACCAGAAGAAGACAATTGATGGCTGCTGAAAAAACCCCAAGGTCAAGGAACGCGCGCGGCAGGAACAGCCTATTGCGCAGTTCGCTCATTGCCAGCTACTCGCTCCTGTCAGCATTTCGCTATAGCGGTTTTGGCTTTGATGGAAACGCCAGCCATGAAGCGATGCCTGCTCCCTCTCCCGTTGGGAGAGGGTTGGGGTGAGGAGTTATAACTTCGATCACGATCGCTCCCCTCACCCGGATCGCCGACGCGATTCGTCCTCCCCCGACGGGGAGAAGTAAGGCGTCCTCCGGAGCGTTTCCATCAAACGAAAATACTCTAGAGCATGATCCTGAAAAGTGGAAACCGGTTTTCGGACAAGATCATGCTCAAGCAAAAGACAAGCAACTGGTCTGCCTCCGGTTTCGGGCGGTCAGACAGCCTCGATCGAGGCGAGGACGGCACGGCCGGTTTCCTGCATGTTGAAGCGGCCGGCATACAGACGGGCCGCGGCAATCGTTGCGGGCTCCGGTTCGCGCCGCGCATGGTCGCGCATGGCCTCCCCCCAGCTATTTCCGTCGGCCGCATCGAGCAGAAGCGCATGTCCACCCGATATTTCCGGAAGCGAACTGTTATCCGCGGCGATGACGCGGGCACCCGCCGCGAGGGCTTCCACGAGCGGCAACCCGAAGCCCTCGTGCAGCGACGGCATGAGAAAGGCCGTACAGTGGGCATAGAGCGCCGCAAGGACATCCGGGGGCACGAAGCCGAGATGACGCAGGCGTCGCTGGGCCTGGAGCCTGCTCATCCTCGCGTGGCATTCGTCCCGGCGCCAGGCCGAGGCACCTGTCAGAACGAGCGGGCGCTCGGGGGGGCATAAATCCGGAAATCGCTCGATGACGTCGAGCAGAAGACCGAGATTCTTGCGCGGCTCGGCCATGCCCACCGCGAGCCAGTAACTGCCGCGTTCGAGCCCGAGCGCATCGACGTGCCGCCCATCGCCGGCGGCCAAAAATTCAGCGGCGACCGCGGGGTAGACGACGTCCAACCGTTCCGCGGGCACGCCGAACAGGCGATTGACGTCATCGGCGGTGTGGCGCGACACGCATTGAACGCGCGGCGCGGCGCGCGCGATCGCTGCCAGCGACCGCAAGACGCGCCGCCGCGCCGGATGAACTTTCGCGGGCGCGTGAAGATGAAAGAGATCGTGCACGACGGGCAGGACCGGGCAGTCCACGGCCGCCGGCGGGACGAAGTTGGTCGCATAGAACAGATCGAGAGGCGGCTTCGGCATGGTGCGAAAGACCAGGGCGCGCAACTCCGCTCTCGCGGTTGCGACGAGCGGGAGGGAAAGCGCCATCCCGGAGAGCCGCGCCCGGCGCCTCGCCTCACGCATGGGGTCGGGCCCGTTCTGTCCGGATCCGGCCGGGACCATCATCCGCGGATCGCTCCAGCCGCCCCAGGAAAAGCCGCGGACGGGCCAGTCGGGCCGGTCGGCAAGGATCGCGCCGAGCACCTGCCGGGCAAAGGCTGGAATACCGCCGCCATGCGCTCGGAGCGGGGCGAGATCAATGCCGAGATACATGCTGACCCCGCCGCAGGACTCCGGCGTCGCATCCGCCAACGTGCGACCCGCCGCGCGTCCGGACTGGTGTCCCGCTCACGGAGCCGCCATGCGAGTGCTCTCGCGCAACACCCGTTCGTAGAGCGCGGCGGTGGCATTCAGGAACTGATCGAGACCATAGGTCGACGCGGCGCGTGCCGCGCCCGCCCGGCCGAGTCGCTGCGCCAGCGCAGGTTCGTTGAGGACTTGGCGCAACGTCGTCGCCAGCGCCTCTGCATCGTGCGGCCGCACGGTCAGAGCTTCCAGCCCATGCCGGGCCACATGCGGAACCATGGTATTCAAACTGGTATTGATGATCGGCAGGCCGCAGGCCATGGCTTCCAGTTGGACCAGCCCGAAGGTTTCAGCGTCCGTGATCGAGGGGAAGGCAAGGACGCGCGCGGCATGGTAGAGGCGCTTCAGCGTGGCGGCCGGGACGCGGCCCAGAAGACGCAACCGGCCGCCGGCGCCCGCCTCCGCGGCGCGCTTGCGGATCAGGCCGTCCAGCGGCCCGTCGCCGACGATCCACGCCTCCGCGTCGAGCGTGCGCATCGCCTCGGCCAGGATGTGGAATCCCTTGTAGGAGACCAGCCGGCCGACGGCGAGGATCAGGCGGGGATGCTCGGTGCGGATGCGCTCGATCTCCGACAAGTCGGCAGGCGACAGCCTGTTCCAGGCATCCGCATCGATGCCAAAGGGAATAGCATGGCATTTGTCGCGCACCTGCCTGAGCGGCTTCGCGGTTTCGACGAGCGGAAGGCCTGAGACCACAATCGCTCTGGCCTTGCGCAGCGAGCGCCGCATAGGCTGGCCGTAGAGGGGCTTGAACAGGGTCTGCCGCACGATGGCGGAATGCCACTGCACGACCAGCGGAACCGAGCGCGGAAAGTTCATGTACGAGGCGAGATCGGCCAGCGGGAAGGGCATGTGGAGGACCACCATGTCATAGCGACCGGCCACAAGCCCGAGGCGCAGCGGCAGCATCGGTGCGACCGGCATGGACATGAAATGTCCGAGATGGCGGACGGTGGTGACGGGCAGGCCGAGATGGCTTTCGAATTCGGCCGCCGGACGGTTGGATGAGATGAGGAAACCGGAATCGAAGCGATCGCTGAGGCCCGTCGCGATGGTTTCCATGATAGCCGGCACGCCGCCCATATACTCCGGCGCCGCGGTCTTGAAGACATGGAGAATTCTCGGCCGACGTGTCGGCAAAGTCATCATGCCCGGGCGTTCGCCAAGCTCGAAGCCGACTTCGCTGCGGAGCATACCGAAATGTTTCATACCGCTGTCCGACGGCTGGATCACCGATAGCCTTGGTAGTTCATGACTTTGCCGCCGTCGAGGAAAAGTATCCGATCGCATGACCAGGTCGCGGCCGTCACCTTCTGGCGTTCCCGCGTTCATGGCGCAGCAGCGTCACCGTTCCGGGTCCGCAACGGGCGGCTTCGGTTTCGGCGCCATAGCCGAGAGGCCGCAGGATCGCAAGGAGCGCCGCCTCGTCCACGCCCGCGCGCTCCATCCGGCCTGCGATGCCGTGGCTGAGGATAACCGGCGGCCGGCCATTCCCGTCGAAGAACGCCGCGATGCTGCCGATGTCGTCGCCGCGGACGAAATCGAGATCGATGTGCAGCACATCGCACGGGGGGGCGAAATCGAAGCGCGATCCGCTCATCGCCGGCCGTGCGGTGTCGGTCGACGGCCCGTGGGGGTGACCGATGTCACCGAATTGCGGCCGTTCACTGATAATCTCGACGCGCGAGGAGAGTCCCGCGAGGTCGATGTTGGCCTTGAGGCACTGAACCCAAACGGCGTCATCCTCGATGGCGGCGACCACGCAGTCCTGCGCGGCCTTATCCTTGGTCGCGAGCGCCAGCAGGCCCACTCCGGCGCCGTAGTCGATGATCCTGCGCGCCCCGGCAAGAACGGGGGCCAATCGCTCGGCCAGGTCGGCCACGGGATTTTCCCCCCTTATCAGCACTCTCAGCAGCGCCTTTGCGCGTGTGGGAACGATGATCTTGCGGAAGTTAGGATCGCGGCAGATCATCCTGCCCCGGCCGCAATAGACGGCAAGCGGCGGCGGCGCGACCGGGAGGATCTCGTCCTCGTCCGGAATTTGTTCGAGAAACGCTCTGATATGCTCGGCTGATTCCAGCGGCTCGAAAATCTCCCGGCAGTAGACCACGAAGACGGCGTTGGCATAGGCTGGCAGCAGCCGCCGGAGCACCGTTCGCAGAAATCGGGCGGGCAGGCGCGCGAGCATGCCTTTGTGGAGCACGGCACAGTCGAGTCCGCTCACATCCACGTCACCGACGCGTTCGTAGGGGATCGAACCTTCCAGGTGCGAGCCGAACTCGCGCGGCGCAAGGGCGCGCCAAGGCGCCACTGAATGACGCGCCAAAAATTCCGTTACGCCCAGCCAATAGGGGTCGAGCGCCGGCATGCCACTTTCATCGGGCTGACCGCTCATGACTGGCCGATCTCGCCGCGCTTGAGGAAAAGCATCCAATCCTCGGTCGAGCCTGGGTCGAGAAGGGCGTCGCGCCCGACGGCGCGGATGCTGCCGTCACCGGCGATGAAGCGCAGCGGAAATCCATCCGCCTCAATCGTCGCCGCCAGCGCGCCCGCCTCCGAGTGGCGCGAGGCGTTGAATTCCAGCACCACGACAATGCCGGGGTTGTTCGCCAGCGTTCGCTTCAACCCTTTCCAGACCAGGTGCTCGGCGCCCTCGACATCGATCTTGATCAGGTCGATGGGCCCCAGATCCGCGAGAATATCATCCGCCGCCGCCGCCCGAACGCGCGACAGGCGCGTCGGATCGACCTTTCCCCGCCACTCGTCGAGAAGGATGCAACTGTTCAGATTGCGATCCGGGATGATGTAGAAATCGAGTTCGCCCGCCTGGTCGGCCGCCGCGACGTTATGCAAAGCCACGGTCGTCTCAAGGTCATTCATCGCGATCGTCTCGCGCAGCAGGCCGGCCATTGCCGGGTTCGCCTCGATCGAGACCACACGGCCGCCCGGCGTGACGCGAGACGCCATCAGCAAGCTGAAATAGCCGACATTGGCGCCGATATCGACGGCGGTCATCCCGGGCTTCAAGCTACGCTCCAACACCACCGATATGCTCGGCTCCCAGAATCCGTCGCAGACGATATTGGGTGTCATGCCGATATCGTCGGCGTCGACGACAAGATCATAACGATTGAGCGCCCGGCAAGCGATGCGGCTTTCGCCCAGATAGGTGGCGCGAGCGCCGCGGCGGCAGCGTGCTATGAAGTCGTCGATCATGGCCAGCCAGCTCTTTCCCGTCCTAACCCTTGACGATCGCGAGACCGATGCTGGTCGATTTATAGGCGCCGATCTGGAGGCGCAGATGCGGATCGGGCTTGTAGGGCGGAAGGTCTACATAGGCATCGACCTCGGTCGCGCCCTGATAGAAATTGAGCGGCAACAGCCGGTGGCCGCGCGCTTTCAGCAGACGTTCCAGCAGAAGGATATCCTGCTTCCTGAACAGCACGGTGCCGCCTTCCTCGATCGTGTCGGTGTCGGATGAGAGGTTGAACTCCGTCGTATGGAGAGCGACCCCGCCCCGCCGCAAGGCGTGCAGCGAATCCTCGATGAAGACCAGTCCCTTGTCGATGCTTCCGACATGCTCCAGCGAGCAAGCGGACCAAAGGAAGTCGAAGTCCTTGAGGTCGGACGGGACATGATTCATGTCGACGGTGCGGAAGACGACGCGCTTATCGAAGTCTTCCCGGTCGAGAATGCCCGGCCAGAACAGATGGTCCGGCGCGGCGGCGTGCTGGCCACTATCGATCCAGCCGCGTGCCTGCGCGCTGTCGGCGTCGAGATCGGTGGCGAGCACGTCCACGCCGCATTTGGCGAAATAGGTCGACAACGGCTCCTGGCCGACGCCGAAGCCCAGGCCGCGAACCCCCGGCCGCATCAGGGCGAACTCGTGCAATGTCTGGGTGATGAAGACCAGTTCCCATAGCTTGCGGTGCATCGTCGGATGCATACGCAACTCGCGCAGCCAATAACCAAAGAGCGGCAGCAGGAAATGCTCGGCGCGACAAAGCGTCGAGCCGAAGACATGGGGAGAATCGGCCAGCTGCGCGGTTTGGAAATGTGGTCGGATTGGATCCAGCGCCGTCTCGCCGACGGTCTCGCTCCGCTGTTCCGTGGCTTGCCCTGCCATGCCCGCCCTCATTTCACGACTTCGCCCTGAGCCGTTCTCATGCGCAGCGCGCCCGAGACGGATTTCCGTTTGTCCCACGTCTATGTTAAGCCGCTGCCGCGGCGCAAGTGTCAAGGGGCGTCGGATGGTGACAGCATGCCGGGCAGGCGGATACTGGTCGACGGATATAATCTGTCCCTGGAGAAGGGGACCGGAATAGCGACCTATGCCCGCAATCTGACCTTTGCCCTCAAGGACATCGGCCATACGGTCGATATGCTCTATGGTCTCCGGCTGCCGCCCCTCAAGTATCCGGCGGCGCGCGAGATGACGTTCTTCGATCCGACCAGCAGCCGCCCGCCGCGCTGGCTCGACGGCTACGAACGGATGCGCTTCGCCGGGACATGGTGGAAGGACCGCGTCGCCAAGCCGGTGCCGCGCACGGGTCTGGTGATCGAAACGAATTTCCGCGCCCGGATGCCCCGGTTCGATGGCCTTTACAACGTCGATGGTCTCTATGCCAAAGCCAATGGCCTGCACCGCCACATGGGCCTGCCAACGACGGTGCGATTCGCGGGACCCAGCCCCGATATCGCGCACTGGACCTGCCCGCTGCCTATCCGCGCGAAGCGGGCGAAAAACATCTACACCATCCACGACCTCGTGCCGATGCGGCTGCCGTTCACGACGCTCGACGTCAACCATCGCTTCGTCCGGCTCATGGAATGGATCGCCGCGACGGCGGACCACATCGTCACGATCTCGGAGACATCGAAACGCGACATCGTCAATCTGCTCGGCGTCCCCGAGGAAAAGATCACCAACACCTATCAGGCCGTCGACATACCGAAAGCCTATCTCGACAAACCGCAGGATATCGTCGCCGACGAACTCAAAGGCATGTTCGGCCTCGATCACAAGGGCTACTTCCTTTTCTTCGGCGCGATCGAGCCGAAAAAGAATCTCGGCCGCCTGATCCAGGGTTATCTTGCTTCCGGACTGAAACAGCCGCTCGTCATCATCGGCGAGGAAGCATGGCTTTCGGACCAAGAACTGCGCTTTCTCGCCGGCGACCATGCCGACCATCTCAGCAGGCTGGTGCAATCGGGCGACACAACCCAGATGCGTCGTGATATCCGCCGCTTCGGCTACGCGCCCTTTCCAGTCCTGATCAGTCTGATCCGGGGGGCGATCGCGGTCGCCGCCCCCTCGCTCTACGAGGGGTTCGGCCTGCCGGCGCTCGAGGCGATGCTGTGCGGCACGCCGGTCATCACTTCCAGCGAGGGCGCCTCGCCGGAAATCGCCGGCGACGCCGCCCTTTTGGTCGACCCTTACGACCCCACCCAGATCCGCGACGCGCTGCGGGCCATCGCCGGTGACCCGGAACGGGCCGGAGAGATGGCCGCGAAGGGCCGCGACCGTGCCGCGGCATTTTCCGTCGAGCGTTATCGGGAGAGCCTGGCCGCGCTCTACGACAAGCTGGAAAGCCACGGGTAACATAGCCGTATTCATAGAGGCACGCTCTGAGTGCGTTGACCGGTTCGGTGCGTTGGTGGACGAGGCGTTCTCGAGCGCGAAACAAAGCCGCCCGGTTTTGTTGCTCCGCAGACATCGGGGCGACGACACCCGTTTCTGGCCGCTGCGCCGCGATCACAATGCCCTTTGCATCTGTAGCATCGTTCTCCGTCGCTTTACGAACGACTTCATGCATTGCTGAGCTATCAGCTTTACCTCATGATCAAGCCGGATCATCTCGTCGGCCCGGTCGTGGCGGCTACCACAAATCTCCATCACAACTGCCGCGAGGGTGCTCCACCATGAACTTCAGGATGCTCTGCCGCGATAGCTTCTTGCAGAACTTCGGCTCTCCCGTCATCGACGCCGCGTGTTGTTGAAAAACGAACCTTGCCAGATCCACGCCAGTCATCTTATCTTTCATCACGGTCGCCGCCCCTTTCCGCTCAGCGGCATCAACACCGCCTATTGGCACATGGCGATGCCGGGAGGCCGGCAACCATCCCCTCTCATTGAGTGAAACGAAAGCAACTGGTGCAGCGATGCGGATCGCACAGAAGAAGACGTGGGGCGTATCGGTCATCGTGTGTGGCGATGCGACGCCCAAAAAAGATTCGAACTATGGGAGATTCCCGCCCCAAGCCGCTTGGAGATGGATAGAGAATAATTCGCCCCGACGCGATATGATCACACGCGGCCTGCGCGAACCACTTCACCGGTAGCGCAGGATCGGCGCAGGGATCGCATCCTGTTTATGATTTAGGAGACTGACGATAGCAGAATCCAGATTATCAACTTCTCATTGATTTGAGTTAGGTTAGTGCGGTGTCTAGCGACATAAGCCATCTTGACTCAATCGGCATTCACGGCACTGTTATGCCGCCACCTTTGCCCTATATTTATACATTGGCACCTGCGCTTGGCGGAAGATTCTACCTTCTTACAGCCGCCGCAACTCCCTTGCCGCCGCGACCATGTTGACGAGCGCGGGCCGCACCTCGTCCCATTTGCGGGTCTTCAAGCCGCAGTCCGGATTGATCCAGAGCTGCGCATCCGACAACCGCTGTCGCGCCAGGGTCAGCAATTGCGTCATCTCCTCGGGCGCGGGAACGCGCGGCGAGTGGATGTCATAGACGCCGGGACCGATCTCGTTGGGATATTTGTAGCTCTTGAAGGCATCTAGCAGTTCCATCTTCGAGCGCGACGTCTCGATCGAAATGACGTCGGCGTCCATCGCGGCGATGGCGTCGATGATGTCGTTGAATTCCGAGTAACACATATGGGTATGGATCTGCGTCGCATCGGCGACGCCGGATGAGCAGAGGCGGAAGCTCTCCACCGCCCAGTCGAGATAGGTCTTCCACTCCGAACGACGCAGCGGCAACCCTTCACGAAGCGCCGCCTCGTCGATCTGGATCATCCTCGCGCCGGCCTTTTCGAGATCGATCACCTCGTCGCGGATCGCCAGCGCGATCTGGCGGCAGGCTTCGCTGCGCGGGATATCGTCGCGCACAAACGACCAGTTGAGGATCGTCACCGGACCGGTGAGCATGGCCTTCATCGGCTTTTTGGTCAGCGATTGCGCGTAACGCCACCATCCGACCGTCATCGGCTCGGGCCGGGCGACGTCGCCGAACAGAATCGGCGGGCGGACGTAGCGCGAGCCGTAGGATTGCACCCAGCCGTGCCTGGTGAAGGTGAATCCCGACAGTTGCTCGCCGAAATACTGCACCATGTCGTTGCGCTCGAATTCGCCGTGCACCAGCACGTCGAGCCCGATGTCTTCCTGCCAGCGCACCGTGCGCGCGGTCTCCTCCTTCAGGAACTGCTCGTACTGCGCATCGCTCATCGCGCCCCGCGCATGGGCGGCGCGCGCGCCGCGCACCTCGGCGGTCTGAGGGAACGATCCGATGGTCGTGGTCGGAAACCGGGGCAGACCGAATTGCGACCGCTGCATCTCCGCGCGCCCGGCGAACGGGCTGCGGCGGCGACGCATGCCGTCGTCGATGGCCTCGACACGACGGGCCACCGCCAAGCTGTGAATCTTCGGCGAGGTCTTTCTCAGGTTCGCCGCGTTGGCGGAGGCCGCGAGCGCGGCGGCAACGGCGCTGAAATCGCCGCCGAGGGCCGTGGCCAAGGTCGCGAGTTCCTTGATCTTCTGAACCGAGAACGCCAGCCAGCTTCTGACATCCGCATCCAGCGCGTCTTCAAGTTCGAGATCGATCGGAACGTGCAGCATCGAGCACGACGGCGCGATCTGCACCCGATCCTTGCCAACCTCGGCGACCACGGGCTCCAGACGATCCAGAACCTCGGCAAGGTCGGCGCGCCAGACGTTGCGGCCGTCGATCACGCCCAGCGACAGCACGAGGTCCTTCGGCGCCCTGGCGAGGACCGGCTCGAGTTGTTCCGGCGCGCGCTTCAGGTCGAGATGCAGCCCCGCCACCGGCAGCGCCAGCGCGGTGTCGAGATTGTCGCCCAGCGCGCCGAAGTAGGTCGTCAGCATCACCTTGAGATCGGGCACATTCGCCGCGATCTCCGCATAGGCGTGACGCAGGGCCGCGCGCGCGGCGGCGTCGAGATCGAGCACCAGACACGGCTCGTCGATCTGCACCCATTCCGCGCCACGCTTCGCCAGTTCGCGCAGCACCTCGACATAGACCGGAATCAAACGATCCAGCAGCGTGATCGGATCGAATGTCGGATCGGCGCTCTTGCCGAGCTTGAGGAACGTGACCGGCCCGACCAGCACCGGGCGGGTCCGATAGCCGAGGTTCTTGGCTTCCTGGTATTCATCGATCGGCTTCCGCGATGCGAGTTGGAAGGTCTGATCCTTGTGAAATTCCGGCACCATGTAGTGGTAGTTGGTGTCGAACCACTTGGTCATCTCCTGCGCCGGCGCGCCGTGCCCAGGGGCCGCACCGTGATGGGCATGTCCGCAGGAGGCGACATGCGCCGCGCCTTGCGCGCCGCGCGCCATGGCGAAATAGGTCGCGAGCGACACCGGGCCGCCCTTCCAGCCATAGATATCGGGAATCGCACCGACCATGACGCTGGTATCGAGCACCTGATCGTAGAGCGAGAAGTCGTTCGACGGGATCACGGTGACGCCGAGCGATTTCTGGCGCGCCCAATTGGCGGCGCGCAACGCGGCGGCGGTTTCAAGCAGCGCCTGCTCGCTTGACATTCCCGCCCAAAAACTTTCGAGCGCGAATTTCAGTTCGCGGCGCGGACCGATGCGCGGCGTACCGAGGGTGGCAACGGGAAGGGACGTAACGGACATCGCGAAACCTCTTTGATGAGAGCGAGGCTGGCGAAGCGACATGACGTGCCGCGCGACGATGCCGCGGCACGACAAGCGCACCACCGGGACACCCCGCCCGTGGACGATCATGTGATTGAGGCAGGTCTCCTGGCTCGCGGGTCATCACTCACATCTGGCCTTCCCAAAGCGCGCGCTTCAGTGACCGTCTCGATGTGAATTCACCGCTTACAGTTGCGGGGGCAGCGCCGGCTTGGCCGGGTCCCTCATGGATCCTGGCGCACCGGCTTCCCTCTTAGCTCCGGATCAATTGATCCGGAGAACCTCGATATCTTGCATATTGACTCAACGTCGGCACGAACAACAGAGCAAGCCCCGTGGAATCCTGCCCACCATGAGCAGCACGATCGAAGATGATCGGGCCGGCCCATCGCGAGTGGGCAGATTGTCATTTGTCAGTTCAGGATTGCGGCGTCGCCTCCGGAATGACGGTCCGCACGATCGAGGCGTCGAGCGCTTCATAATCGTGCAGACCGATGGTGGCGTAGAGTTCGGCGCGGGTTTGCATGCGGTCGACCATGTTATGGGTGCCGCCGTCGCGCGCGATCGCCTTGTAGAGTTCATCCTGCGCCTTGTTGGCGACGCGCAGCGAAGACACCGGCCAGATCACCATTGCGTAGCCCATGGCCTCGAACTCGCTGGCGGTGAAGAACGGCGTGCGGCCGAACTCGGTCATGTTGGCGAGCAGCGGCACGCCCGGCATCCGCTTGGCGAAGGCGCGGAACATCTCCGCCGAGGTCAGCGCCTCGGGGAAGATCGCATCCGCGCCGGCCTCGATGTAAAGCCGGGCGCGGGCCACCGCGCCATCGACGCCTTCGCTGGCGGCGGCGTCGGTGCGCGCGATCAGATAGAGATGGCGGCGGGCCTTGGCCGCCGCCGCGACCTTGGCCGCCATGTCATGGGCGTCGGCCAGTTTCTTGTCGTTGAGATGGCCGCATTTCTTCGGCAGCAACTGGTCCTCGATATGCACCGCGCCCGCCCCCGCATCCTCGAAGGCGCGGACCATGTGCATGACGTTGAGCGCCTCGCCGTAGCCGGTATCGCCATCGACCAGCACCGGCAAGGCGCTGGCGCGCGCCACCTGCCGGATGAAGAACGCCACTTCATCGACGGTGATGATGCCGAGATCGGGCAGCCCCATCGACGCGGTCATGGCCGCGCCGGACAGATAGGTCGCCTCGAATCCGGCGGCTTTCGCCTGAAGCGCCGCCATGCCGTTGTGGCTGCCGGGCAGTCGCAGGATCCCGCCCCGCTCCACCAGCGCGCGGAAGCGCTCGCCGGCGGGTGCGGACGGCAGGTCGGAGGCTATGAGATAAGGCATCGAAATATCCTTTACGCCGCGCGTTTCGCCGGCTTCGCCGCGCGCTGGCCGATCGGAACGAAGGTCAGATTCTCCGGGCCGACATAATTCGCGGTCGGGCGGATGATCTTGTTGTCCTGACGCTGCTCGATGACGTGCGCGGCCCAGCCCGAGGTGCGCGAGATCACGAACAGCGGCGTGAACATCGCGGTCGGCACGCCCATCATGTGATAGGACACCGCGCTGAACCAGTCGAGATTGGCGAACATCTTCTTGGCGTCCGCCATCACCGCCTCGATGCGGTCGGCGATGTCGAACATCTTCATCGATCCCGCCTCGGCGGAGAGGCGCTTGGCGACATCCTTGATGATGCGGTTGCGCGGATCGGCCACGGTGTAGACCGGATGCCCGAAGCCGATCACGACTTCCCTGGCCTCGATGCGGCGGCGGATATCGGCCTCCGCCTCGTCCGGATGACCGTAGCGCTTCTGGATCTCGAAGGCGACTTCGTTGGCTCCGCCATGCTTCGGCCCGCGCAGCGCGCCGATCGCGCCAGCGATCGCCGAATACATGTCCGAGCCGGTGCCGGCGATGCAGCGCGCGGTGAAGGTCGAGGCGTTGAACTCGTGTTCGGCGTAGAGATTGAGCGAGGTATGCATGGCGCGGACGTGCGACGCCTTCGGCGCGACACCATGAAGCAGGTGCAGGAAATGGCCGCCGATTGAGTCGTCGTCGGTCTCCACCTCGATGCGTCGGCCGTTGTGGGCGAAGTGATGCCAGTACAGCAGCATCGAGCCGAGCGAGGCCATCAGGCGGTCGGCGATGTCGCGCGCGCCGGGGTGATTGTGATCGTGCGCTTCCGGCAGCACGCAGCCGAGCGTCGAGACGCCGGAACGCATCACGTCCATCGGGTGCGCGGCGGCGGGCAGCGCTTCGAGCGTCGCGCGCACCGCCGCCGGCAAACCGCGAAGGCTTTTCAGCCTGGCCTTGTAGGCGGCGAGTTCCGCCGCCGTCGGCAGCGCGCCGTGCACCAGCAGATGCGCGATCTCCTCGAATTCGCAGGTCTCGGCGACGTCGAGAATGTCATAGCCGCGATAATGTAGATCATTGCCGGTGCGGCCGACGCTGCACAGCGCGGTGTTGCCGGCGGCGACGCCGGACAGCGCCACTGATTTTTTCGGGGCCGGCTTGGCCGGCGCGGTCGATCGAGCGGTCATGATGTCCTCCCTTTATTCGGCGGCGTCCGGGCGGCGCGCCGCCGCGCCGCGCCAGTCGAAAATTCCGGATGAGGCGTGCGCGCCAAGCCGCGCGGCATCGACGGTGAACGTCAGTCCGCCGAGGTCCGCGGCGCGCAGTTCGGGCAGGCGCGCGACGAGATCGAGAAAACGCTTCTGTTCCTCGGGCGCGATGACGCCGTCAGCGAGCGAGCGGAATTTCGCGACATATTGCGCGCGGGTGAAGGGGCGCGCGCCAAGCGGATGCGCGTCCGCCACCGCGATCTCGTCGGTGATGACCGAGCCGCCCTTGAGATGGACGACGACCTTGCCGCCGAACGCCTTCTCCTTCGGATCGCGGCTGTGGTAGCGCCGCGTCCATTCCGGGTCCTCGACGGTGGAAATCTTGTGCCACAGCGCCACGGTTTCCGGCCGCCCCGTGCGCTCCGGCGCGTAGGAGCGCTCGTGATGCCAGCCGCCATCCTCAAGGGCGACCGCGAAGATGTACATGATCGAATGATCGAGCGTCTCGCGGCTGGCCTTCGGGTCCATCTTCTGCGGATCGCCCGCGCCGGTGCCGATCACATAATGGGTGTGATGGCTGGTGTGAATGACGATGCTTTCGACCTTCGACAGATCGCCGATCGTCTTGCCGAGCCTGCGCGCCAGATCGATCAGCGCCTGGCTCTGATATTCGGCCGAGTGCTCCTTGGTGTAGGTGTCGAGAATGGCGCGCTTGGCCTCGCCCTTCTCCGGCAGCGGCACGACGTATTCCGCCTTCGGGCCCGACAGCAGATAAGCGATGAAACCGTCCTCGCCTTCCCAGGCCGGCGACGGCGCACCCTCGCCGCGCATCACGCGATCGACCGCTTCCACCGCCATCTTGCCGGCGAAGGCCGGCGCATAGGCTTTCCAGCTCGAAATCTCGCCCTTGCGCGATTGTCGCGTGGTGGTGGTGACGTGCAGCGCCTGCTGCACCGCCTGATAGATCGTCTCGGTCGGCAGTCCGAGTGCGGTGCCGATGCCGGCGGCGGCGGAGGGGCCGAGATGGGCGATGTGATCGATCTTGTGCTCGTGCAGGCAGATGCCGGTGACCAGATCGACCTGGATTTCGTAACCGGTGGCGAGGCCGCGCACCAGCGCGTTGCCGTCGAGGCCGCAATGCTGCGCCACCGCCAGGATCGGCGGAATGTTGTCGCCGGGATGCGAATAGTCGGCGGCGAGATAGGTGTCATGGAAATCGAGTTCGCGCACCGCGACGCCGTTGGCCCACGCCGCCCATTCCGGCGAGACGCGCTGCCGCTGCGGCAAACCGAACACCGTCGCGCCGGGCTGGAACGGATGGGCTTCAGCCTGCGCCCGCGCGCTCGCCACCGGCCGCCGCGACAGCGAGGCGGCCGCGACCGCCGCATTGTCGATGATGCGGTTGCCGATCATCTCGATGACATCGGCGTCGACGGCGACGGGATCGGCCGCCACTTCCGCGATCTTCCACGCCAGTTGATCGGCGCGCTTCAGGTTTTCGGCGGATTTGTGCGTGCGGACGGTATGCGATTTCAAGGCGGTATCTCCTGGTTAGCGTATCTGATCGGTCCGATCCGGGATCGGAATCGGCAGGCCGCCGGCATCGACGGCCACCATCATGAAACGGCCGCGCATGCACGGCGGCGCCTGCCGCGTGACGCTGTCCCCGCTCGTGACATCGACGAGGATCGTCATCGACGACTGGCCGCGGAACACCACCTTCGCCCGGATATCGACGATCTCACCCCGCTGAACCGGCTTCAGGATGTCGATGCCGTCGGCTTTCGCCATGGCGACCGCGCAGGATGCGAAACGCGCGGCGCAGACGAACGCGGCCTTGCCCATGAGTTGCAGCGCGGCAATGCCGTGCAGCGCGCCGTCGTGGCCGGCATGCTCCGGCACGATCAACTCGGCCAGATGGATTTCGGACGATCGTGCAGCGGCGGCAATCGCGTGCATGGCTTCCGTGACCTTGCGTTTCAAAGCATCCTTCGCAATATTCACAAAATCACGGACGTATGAATGGCTGATATTGTGGAGATTTGTGAACAGTTCGCGCCAATTTTGCAAAGTTTGCGAAGTTTGCGCGACGGGCTGGAGCGGAGCGGATTGCGATGAAGAAGATCTTCATGGGCGTTCGGCTGAAGCGTTTGCGCGAGGAGCGGCGGATGACGCAGCAAACGCTGGCGTCCGCGCTCGGCCTGTCGCTCAGCTATCTCAATCAGATTGAAAACAATCAGCGGCCGCTCACGGTGCCGGTGCTGTTGAAACTCAACGCCACTTTCGGCATCGACGTGCAGTTGTTTTCCGATGACGACGAGGCGCGCCTGATCGCCGATCTGCGCGAGACTCTATCGGATCCACGGCTCGGAGAGACGGTTTCCACCGCCGAGTTGCGCGAACTCGCCGTCAACATGCCCGCCGTCGGCCGCGCCCTCGTCAACCTCAATCGCAAGTATCGTCAGGCGATCGAGCAAAGCGCGGCGCTGTCGGCTCGCTTGGGAGAGGATCGCCAGGCGGTCATGGCGGCGGTGCCGTCGACGCCCTTCGAGGAGGTCAGGGATTTCTTCTACCTGCATCACAATTACATCGGCGAGCTGGACGAAGCCGCCGAAACCATCGCCAGCCGAATGAAATTCCCCATCGGCCGAATGGCGACCGCGCTCTCGGCCCACCTTGAGGATCGACACCGGATCAAGGTCCTGATCGATGACGTTGACGATGCCGGACTTGCGGTCCAACGAATCTACGACCCCGTCGCGCGAACGCTTCGCCTTGCGCCGAACCTGCGGCCGGGTCAGCAGGCGTTCCAGATGGCGACACAGATCGCAATTCTGGAGCAGGACGATCTGTTGCGCGCGATCGTCGGCAAGGGCGCGTTCACCAGCGACGAATCCCGCGGGCTGGCGCGCATCGGCCTCGCCAATTATTTCGCGGGGGCATTGATCCTCCCCTACGCCGTCTTCCTCGCCGCCGCCGAACGCAAGCGTTATGACATCGAATTGCTGGGCCATCAGTTCGGCGTCGGCTTCGAGACCGTCTGTCATCGCTTGAGCACGCTGCAACGGCACAGCGCCCGCGGCGTTCCGTTCTTCTTCATCCGCGTCGATCGCGCCGGCAATATTTCAAAGCGTCAATCCGCCACCGATTTTCACTTTTCGCGCGTCGGCGGAACGTGCCCGCTGTGGAACGTCTACGAGGCGTTCGCCAATCCCGGACGCATCCTCACGCAATTGGCGCAGATGCCGGACGAGCGCACTTACCTGTGGATCGCCCGCACGGTGTCTCATGGCCGGGGCGGCTACGGCGCTCCGACCAAAACCTTCGCCATCGCGTTGGGGTGCGACGTTCGCTATGCCGACCGCGTGGTCTATGCCCAGGGTCTGACCATCGACCCCTCCTTCGCGACGCCGATCGGCATGGGGTGCAAGGTCTGCGAGCGCCCCGGTTGCCCGCAACGCGCCTTCCCGCCGATCGGCCGCGACCTCAACGTCGATGAAACGCGGTCCTATTTCGAACCTTATGCGACGTCGTCCTCGTAAATTATTTTGAGGATGGCTTAAGAGACCATTGACACTTTCGACCAAATATCACCACATATAGCCGTCACGGTCCGCCAGATCGCAAGATTTGGTGGCTAAGAGGGAAGCCGGTGAAATGCGCTTCGCGCAGGAGTCCGGCGCTGCCCCCGCAACTGTAAGCAGTGAGTTTCGCCCGATTTCACGTCACTGACGCGAGCATTCCGCGTTGGGAAGACCGGGCGCGACGCCGACCTGCGAGCCAGGAGACCTGCCGCGACACCAGAACGTCCACGGGCGGGGTGTCCGGAGGTCGCTTGCTTGTCATGCCCGACGCCGAAGTCGGCATGCGATCCGGCGCCTGCCCGCATCCAGCCCCACGATAACCGACCAACGCCAACCGACCAATGCCATGGGGCTTGCCGATGTCTTTGTCTCTTGATCGCGAACGCGCGACCGATCTTCCGCTCATCCAGTTGCGTCGCGAGTCCCTGATAAAGCCGGCGGCCGAGCCCGGCATGCAGATCATCCGGCGCAACGGCACGGTCTCGCCGTTCGACGCCAGCAAGATTTCGGTGGCGATGACCAAGGCGTTCCTCGCGGTGGAAGGCAACACCGCCGCCGCATCGCGCCGGGTCCACGAAGCCGTGGAAAAGCTCACCGGGGAAGTCGTGGGTGTCCTCACCCGGCGCATCGGCGACGGACGAACATTCCACATCGAAGACGTGCAGGACCAGGTCGAACTGGCCCTGATGCGCAGCGAGCATCACAAGGTGGCGCGCGCCTACGTGCTGTATCGCGAGGAGCGCGCCAAGCGCCGCGCCGAGGCCGAGGCCGCGAAGACCGCGCAAGCGTCCGCCGCGCCCTCGCTCCATGTCAGACTGGCGAACGGCGCGCGGGCCCCGCTCGATGACGCCCGCCTGGCGCTCATCGTGCGCGAGGCTTGCGCCGGTCTCGACGGCGTCGATCCCGCGCCGGTGCTGGCGGAGACCTATCGCAATCTCTACGACGGCATCAGCCAGGATGAACTGGCGCAGGCCTGCGTCATGGCGGCGCGGACGCTGGTCGAGCAGGAACCGAATTACACCTATGTCAGTGCCCGCCTGCTACTCGACAAGCTCCGCACCGAGGTGCTGTCGTTCGTCCATGGCGCGCCGACCAGCGCCTCGCAGGCGGACATGACCACCCGCTACGCCGAATATTTTCCGGCCTATATCAAGACGGGAATTGCGGCCGAACTGCTCGATCCGGAGCTCGGCCGCCTCGATCTCAAGCGGATCGCGGCCGCGTTGAAACCCGAACGCGATCTCGCCTTCCAGTTCCTCGGCCTGCAAACCCTCTACGACCGCTATTTCCTTCACACCGACGGCAACCGCATCGAATTGCCGCAGGCCTTCTTCATGCGCGTCGCCATGGGGCTGGCTCTACGGGAAATCGACCGCGAGGCCCGCGCCATCGAATTCTACAATCTGTTGTCGTCGTTCGATTTCATGGCCTCGACGCCGACGCTGTTCAATTCCGGAACGCTGCGGCCGCAACTATCCTCGTGCTTCCTGACCACGGTGGCCGACGATCTCGACGGCATCTTCAAGGCGATCAAGGACAACGCGCTGCTGGCGAAATATTCCGGCGGCCTCGGTAACGACTGGACCCGCGTGCGCGGCCTGGGGGCGCACATCAAGGGCACCAACGGCGAAAGCCAGGGCGTGGTGCCGTTTCTTAAAGTGGCCAACGACACCGCGATCGCCGTCAATCAAGGCGGCAAGCGCAAGGGCGCGGTCTGCGCCTACCTTGAGACTTGGCACGTCGACATCGAGGAATTCCTCGACCTGCGCAAGAACACCGGCGACGACCGCCGCCGCACCCACGACATGAACACCGCCAACTGGGTGCCCGA
>JBDHSX010000018.1:0-35823 GCA_039808365.1 Xanthobacteraceae bacterium
CACGCGTTGAGGAAATTCTCGATCGAGGTCGCCAGCGCCACCGGGGTTTCGTCCATCGGATAATGGCCGGCGTTGGCCATCGCTTTCAGTTCGGCGTTGGGATACCAGGCGAGATAGGTCGCACCCGATTGCGCATGCGGTTAAGCCTGTCGCAAAAGTTGAAAACTCGACGTCGCTGATGCGATCAGATTGTCATCGCTATCATGGGCGAGCGCGGTCAAGAACCAGACCCGTGAGCCGCGATGAAGCACCTGGGCGACGCATCGCAGCCGGCCATCCGCGACAGAGCGATGATACTGCACGTTCAGCGCGGTCGTCGCGGCTGCGCCCTGCAAGTGGTTGACGAGATGTCCCATCGCCACGTCCAACGCCGTCGCAATCACGCCGCCCTGCAACACCGCGCGAGGATTGTGCATATCTTCGCGCACGTCGAACGCCACCATGCAGGTATCTCGCTCAAAAGAAACCTCGAAGCCCAGAAAACGCGCCAGGAAAAACGTGCCAAACGTTTGCACATGGGTATCCAGCGCCCTTTCGAGAGCCTGACGCGGAGCATTCGGATCGCGCAGCTTGCGCGCCCGAGGCCTCTCATCGTGATCTCCGGGATCAGACACGGCGTGCCTCTCCGACCCAATAGGTGTCGCGGACGGCTCGCCGCATGACCTTGCCAACCGCGCTGCGCGGCAAGGCCGCGACAAAATCAACAGACTTCGGCGTCTTCACCGGGCCGAGGCGCTCGCGGCACATCGCGATCAACTCGTCCGGCGGCACCGGCGCGCCGGGCTTAAGTTCAACCACCGCCTTGATGGCTTCGCCCCATTTCGGGTCCGGCACACCAACAACAGCGCAATCCTGAACGCTTGGATGAGACAGGATCACCTGCTCGACTTCGAGCGGATAGACATTAAATCCGCCCGTGATGATGATCTCCTTCTTTCGATCGCAAATGTAGAGAAAGCCGTCCTCGTCTTCGTAAGCGAGATCGCCGGTATGATGCCAGCCAAACTTTGAGACCTCGGCGGTCGCTTCCGGATTCTTGTAATAGCCGCGCATGACGATATCGCCCTGAGCGACGATCTCCCCGACCTCGCCGCGCGCGACGAATTCGCCATCGTCGTTCATCAGCGCGACCCGGGTGAAGGCCGCCGGGCGGCCACAGCTCAACAGCCGCCTCTCATCCAGCTTTCCATTGGCGTCAAGGTGCTCCTCCGCGCTCAGAAACGTGATACCCGCGGGCGCCTCGTGCTGGCCGTAAGCCTGCGTCATGACGTGACCGAACACGCCGATCGCCTCGCCAAGTTTCGCCGCCGACATCGGCGCCGCGCCATAAATGAAATAACGCAAGGAGGAATAATCGAAGTCGTGAACCTTCGGATGCGACAGCAAGCTGTAAATCGCGGTCGGAGGCAGGTAGATCAACGATACCCGATGCTTTTCGATCGATGCCAGCACCGCCAGCGCGTCGAACTTCGGTAAAATCACCATGGTGCCGCCCAGGGCGATATTGATGAAGGCGAACATCGCGGCGGCATGCGACAACGGCGCCGCCGCCAGATAGACCGACGCCCCGTCCGACTTCATCCGCGCGCGATAATTGGCGATCATCGCCATGAAGTTGCGATTGGTGTTCATCACCGCCTTCGGCCGCCCGGTGGTGCCTCCGGTGCCTCGCAACATGCACATTCCGTCGGGATCGAGCGGCAATGCAACGGCTTCATCGGACTGATGCGCCATCCACTCTTCCATGCCGGGGCCGCACTCCCCGGCGCCATCGATACAGATGAAATGACGGATCGCCGGAATCTCATCGCGCACGCGCCGCGCGAGAGCTTCGAATTCCTTCTGATAAAACAGGACCTCGACATCGAAAAAATCGAGAATGTACAGATGATCTTCCTCGGCATTGCCGACATTGATCGGGACCCACGTTCCGCGCGATTTCAAAATGCCCAGCAACGCCACGAATGCCAGCCAGTGATTGCGGCTGATGACCGCGCACTTCGTCTCCCGCTGCACGCCGAACTTCGCCAGACCGTTCGCGACGCGGCATGCCATATTGTCGACCTGCCCGTAGCTCCACGATCGATCCTGAAAGATCAGCGCCGCCTTATCCGGAAACATATGGACATTCCGGTTGAAGAAATCGATCAGGTTCATTCTTGCCTCTCCGTCACTCAGACTGTTTCAGCGGCTTCCCGCAGCAATTCGTCCTCGACCCACGTCGTCGTCACATCGGCGGCGGCAAAGCCGCGATGCGTGATGACCCGGCGCTGGAACGGAATCGTTGTGGTGATGCCCTCGACGTGGAATCCGTCGAGATAGCGGTTCATTTGCTCGATCGCGGCCTCGCGGGTCGGCGCGCGCACGATGACTTTCGCAATCATCGAATCGTAATAAGGCGGCACGCGATAGCCCGCGTAACAATGGGTGTCGAGCCTCACCCCGGTTTGCGCCGGCGGCGACCAGGTGGTGATAAGGCCCGGTATCGGCTGAAAGCCGCGCGTCGCGTCCTCAGCATTGATGCGGCACTCGATCGCCGCGCCGTCGATCCTGACCTGATCCTGCGAGAACGAAAGCCGCTCGCCCGCCGCGATCCGGATTTGCTCGCGCACGATATCGATGCCGGTGATCATTTCCGTCACCGGATGTTCAACCTGAACGCGGGTATTCATTTCCAGAAAATAGAAACGATCGCTATCGATATCGTAGACAAACTCGACCGTGCCGGCGTTGGTGTAGCCGGCGGCGCGGGTGAGCGCCAGCGCCGCCTCGGCCATCGCTGTCCGGGTGGCGGGCGCCAACACCGCTGACGGGGCCTCCTCGATCAGTTTCTGATGGCGACGCTGCACCGTGCAGTCACGCTCGAACAAATGACAGACGTTGCCATGGTGGTCGGCGAGCACCTGGATCTCGATGTGGCGCGCCCGGCTGATGTATTTTTCCAGGTAGAGCGTTCCATCGCCGAATGCGGCCAGCGCCTCCGCCTGCGCGCTCTTGAACGCGGCTTCCGCCGCTGCGAGCTCGCGAACCACCCGCATGCCGCGACCGCCGCCGCCGGCGGTCGCCTTGATGAGGCAGGGAAGACCCACGTCTCCGATCGCTTGGAGCAGTTCCTCAGCCGACGAGATTTTCTCTTTCCCTGGCACGATCGGCACGCCGGCGCGTCTGGCCATCGCGATGGCAGTGATCTTGTCACCCATTTTTTCGATGGCGTCGGCGCTCGGGCCGATGAACGCCATGCCCGCCTCGACGCAGAGCCGTTGAAAGCCCGCGCGTTCGGACAGGAATCCGTAGCCGGGATGGATGGCGTCGCAGCCGGTGCCGCGCGCCGCGGCAATCAGCGCGTCCGCATTCAGATAGCTCGCCTTCGCCGCGGCCGGCCCGATGCAGATCGCCCGATCGGCGAGACGCGCGCCGAGCGTATCCCGATCGGCGGCGGACACGCCGATCACGGTTTCGATGCCGAGATCCTTGCAGGCTCGAATAATGCGAACCGCGATCTCACCACGATTGGCAACGAAAACGCGACGAAAGCGACCTGTGGTCATCTGCATACCCAGCCTGTCACTGCGAAACGACGGAAACGAGTTCAATCCTCGGGCTGGATGCGGACCAGCGGCTGATCGAATTCGACCAGCGCGGAATTCTCGGCAAGGATCTCAACGACGCGCCCGCGGATGCCCGCGGTCACCGTCGAGAACAGTTTCATCACCTCGATGAGGCCGATCGTGTCCTCGGGGCCGACGACATCGCCGACCTCGACGCAGGGCCGCGCGCCGGGTTCAAGGGCGCGATAGAACGTGCCGAGCATCGGCGCCCTGACGTAATGGCCATCGGCTTCCGGAACTGCCGCCGGTGCCGCAGCAAGCGGCGCAGTCGCCTTGGCGGCAACATCCGCGGTGGGCGCCGCCGCCGCGACGCCTGGCGCAGTCGCCGCGGGTTCGACGGAGCGCGCGGATTCCGCGCTGTCTTGTCCGGTGATGCTGATCTTGAAATCGCCGACTTCGATGACCGCGCTGCGGCAACGGCCAGCGGATTTGATGAGCGTCAGAATATCAACGACATCACGATAGGTGAGGGAATGATCCACGTTACATCTCCAGATATTGCAAGCGGCAGCCGCCGATCCGGCTAGGCGTAGTCCATGGCGATCAGCAGCGGGTCACGGCGACCGCCGCCACGCCTTTCGATCCGCAGCGCCTTGATCGTCGTCTGTTTGGTCAACTCCTCGACCAGTATCTTGAGCGGCGTCTTGATCGGGTTGCCGCGCATGAAGACGCTCTTGTTCTTCTCCATCGTCTCGACGGTCGGCCGCCCATAGAAGAGGTGCAGCAGCAGGTTCTCGTCCGACTTGAACGGGCCATTTTGTCGCCTGAAATCATCCAGCACGCGCTCTTCGTAAAAATCCTTCAGAACGATGCGCTCGGCCGATTTGCCGTTGAGAATGCGATCGAGAACATTCGGATCAATCGGCGCGCCGGTGGACCCGTAATATCCGAGCGCGAACAGCCGCACTTCATTCGGGATGGTTTTATATCGCTCGCCCTGAATGATATTGAGCGTCGCCTGCACGCCGACGAACTGCGAAAACGGCGTCACCATGATCGGATAGCCAAGCTCCGCCCGCACCCGGCCGGCCTCGTGCAGCACCTCATCCAGGCGATGCATCAGACCGGCTTCCTTCAACTGATTGCGAAAATTCGAAATCATCCCGCCGGGGATCTGATGCTCGACAAAGCGGTCATAGGTGACAGGGTCGAAGGTGGCCAGCGGAAACACCTGCTTGTCTTCCCGGTAGGCGGCCCAATACATGTAGTCGTCCAGCCGCCGCACGACATCCATGTCGAGGGGAACGGCAATGCCCAGCTCCGACGCGATCCGCACGATGTCGCCGGTTGCCGGCAGCGATTCACCATTCGCCAGCGGCTCTGCCGCGGTGGTCACCGCGGAAACGCCTGCCTTCAGCGCGGCGCGATAGGATTCATGCGCCAACCCCATCGAGGCATGTGCATAGAATTCGATCGGCAGCCGGTTTTCGGCCCCGTGATTGATCGCCGCCAGCAGCAAGGTGGTTTGCGGGCCGTCAAGGATGCCGCTGGCGTCGGCGACGACAATGCCGTCGACGCCGAGATCGAGATATTGGCGCGCTTTCTGCGCGTAATGCTCGCCGGTGTGGATCGGGCTTTTCGAATAGGTGATCATGCCGGTCACCTGCAAGCCGAGCTTCTTGCCGATGCGGCAATGCGCTGCGATATTGCCGATGTCATTCAGGCCGTCGAACACCTTGATCGATTTCGCTCCATTGTTTTGCAGGCAGCGAAACAGCAGTTCGACAACCTCGTCCGGATAGCGGTTCCAGCCGAACAGGTTGCGGCTTCGAATGAGGACGTCGATGGTCGTATCCGGAAGGTAGCTGCGCACCAGACGCATCCTTTCCCAGGGATCGTCCCCGAGAAAACGAACCGCGGTTTCGAAGGACGCGCCTGAGATCACGGTCGCTCGATCAAAACCGGCCTTGTTGATAAGCGGGCTGGCCTCGAGCATGGTGCGGGTGTCCATTCGCGTCGCCCACAGCGATTGCGGGCCGTCGCGCATCGTCTCATCGATGAATTTCAGCATGCTCATACCTTCACCAGCAGGGCGTCCGCCTGGCCGAAGCCGCCGCAGATGGCCGCTATGCCGTAACCACCGCCGGCCTCGCGAACGGATCGCGCCACCGTCATGGAAATGCGCGCGCCGCTCGCCCCCGTCGGGTGTCCGATCGCAACCGCTCCGCCGTTGACATTGGTCATCTCACGCAAACGCCTCAGCAGCGCGTTATCGCCATCGGCGAGGAATTTGGTCGAGACCAGCGGCATCACGGCGAACGCCTCGTTGATTTCGATGCGTTTGACCTCCGACAGCTTGACGTCGGCCTTGCGCAGCAGCGCCGCTATGGCCTTGCCCGGCAGCACCGGCGAGGAATCCAGCGCGCCAGCCAACTGGACATGGCCAACGATTTCGCACAGCGGCGTCATCTCACGCTTTCGCGCTTCGTCCGCCGACATCAGCAACGTGGCTGATGCGCCATCGTTCAATCCCGGCGCGTTGCCGGCGGTCACCGTGGGGCTTTGGTAAACGACCGGCAGTTCGGCGAGTTTTTCGCGGCGCAGATTCCGCCGCGGCGCTTCGTCGGTTTCACAATTCTGTTCCTGGCCGGCGCCCTTCACGACGACCGGCGCGATCTCGCCGTCGAAATAGCCCCGATCCAGCGCGGTGAAGAAACGCTGATGGCTCTGCAACGCCCAGTCATCCTGTTGCTCGCGATCGACGCCGTTGGCGAGGGCCACTTCCCCGGTGACCCGCGCAAGCGGCATGCCGTTGATGGGGTTGCGAAACTGCAACGGATCCTCGATCGTGAAATCGCCCAGCCGCCGGCCCCAGCGCACGCCGCGCTGAAGAAACGGCGCGTTGCTGCAACTTTCGATGCCGCCAGCCAGCACGATGCCGGCCTCGCCGGCTCGGATGCGCATGTCCCCCAGGGCGATCGCGGTCATCGACGAGCAACAGGCGCGATCCACCGTGAGCGATGGCGTATCCGGCGGCAGCCCTCCCTTGATATTGACCTGCCGCGCCGCCACCAGCGTATGACTGCCATTGACAGCGGTTCCGAAATAAGTCTCGTCAATGTCCCGCGGCTCGATCGCGGCGCGGCCGATCAGCGTCCGAACCACATGCGCGCCGAGGTCGATCGCCGACAGGTCGCGCAACATGCCGCCGAGCTTTCCGATGGGGGTGCGGGTGGCGTCGACTATGACTGTACGGCTCATCTCATCTCACTCCGGAAATAACGGCACTGGTGGCCGAGCCAGCCGCGGCGTCGGCCCGATCGACGAACGGCACCGGATCGGGACCGACCACCGCCGTCAAACCGCCATCGGCCACCAGGTTGGCGCCGGTGACGTAGCTCGCCTGCTCGGACGCAAGAAACAGGATGACGCTCGCCAGTTCATCCGGCCGCGCGTAGCGGCGCAGCGGGATGCGGCCGACCCAGAGACGATCGAGCCCGGCCGAGCGCATGTCCTGATTCATCGGCGTGGTTACAAATCCGGGCGAGACGGCGTTGACCCGGATACGATGCGGCGCGAGATCGGCTGCCAGTTGCTGGGTCAAGGCGATGACGCCGCCCTTGGCAGCGGCATAGGCGACGTTGACACTGCCGGTGCCGCGCAGACCCGCAACCGACGCTATATTGACGATCGAGCCGCTTCCGGTTCGCTTCATCGCCGGCAGCGCCGCGCGTACGGTCAGATGGATCGATGTGAGATCGACACCGACGATGCGGTTCCATCGCGCCGCGTCCGTCTCCTCCACGCTTCCCCGACCGACAATGCCGGCTGCGTTGCAAAGGATATCGAGGCGGCCGTGCGCCGCCTCGACGCCGTTCATCGCATCCCCGATCTGCTGCTCGCTGGTGACATCGGCAACGATGGCTCGGGCGTTGTCCGTGCCGAGCGCCGCCAGCGCGGCCCGCAGCGCATCCGCGTTCTGATCGATAAGGGTGACGCGCGCGCCTTCGGCGAGCAGCCCCTCGACAACCGCGAGGCCCATTCCCGAGGCGCCGCCGGTCACCACGGCAACCTTGTCTGCAAATCTCATCACATCCATCTCCTCGACCATTCGTCAGTGTGACGACCTCCCGCCGGCGCAGCGCGCGCCGGGTCCGTCACGGCGATTCCAGCCCTTGCCGACGGCGACGTCACCGCCAGCGCAGCAGCCGCTTCTCCAGTTCCGTCATGGCTTTGGTTAAAATGATTCCGGTGAGGCCCAGCACCAGCAACACGCCGAAAACGCCATTGGTGTCGAAGGTGCCGGCGAGAAACGTCAGAAGCTGCCCAAGTCCATGCTGGGACGCGATGATCTCGCCGGCGATGACGCCGAGCAGGGCGTAAATCAGTCCGAGCTTGAGTCCCGAAAAAATGGTCGGTATCGCGCTCGGCAACATCACCTTGAAGAACACCACCGCCTTCGACGCGCCGAGCGTTTCGGACAGGATGAGAAAGTCACGATCGACGCTCCGCGCGCCTGCCACCGTATTCGCCAGCACGATGAAAAACGTCAGGGAAAAGCCGAGCGCGATCTTCGAAGCCACGCCAAGGCCGAACCACAGCAGAAACAGCGGAGCAAGCGCGACACGAGGCAATGAATTGAGCCCGGAGAACAGCGGCTCCAGAATCTTTTCGGCGATCGGATAGACCGCGAACAGAAGACCGAAGGCGATGCCCGCGATGCTGCCGAGACCGAACGCCGCCAGGGTGGAGCCCACCGTCCAGGCCGTCTCGACCGGTATGGATCCATCCATGATCGCGGTCTTCAGGTAACGGGCGATGCCCGAAGGACGGCCGATAAACAGCGGATCGATGATCCTGTTGACGGACACCCACTCCCACAGCAGGACCACGACAACAAAGCCCGCGAGCTGGACGGTCGGAATAATCCACCACTTTTCGACCCTGGCGGAATGGAGCGCGCTCATCAGCCGGATATCTCCGAATCGATATTCGCCTGCCCGACGGCGACTTCCAGTCGCCCCCACACCTTCGCGTAGAGCTCGTGATAAAGCGGATCGCGCTGAAGCGCGCGCACCGACCTCGGGCGCGGCAGCGGGATCGAAACATCGTCAACAATGCGACCGGGCCGCGCGGACATAACGATGACGCGATCGGACAGGGTCACGGCTTCCGACAGGTCATGCGTGATGAAGACGACGGTCCGGCGCTCATCGTTCCACAGGTTCATCAGGAGATCTTCAAGCTGTAGTTTGGTCTGGGCATCGAGCGCGCCGAACGGCTCATCCATTAGAAGGACGGGCGACTTCAGCGTGAAGGTGCGCGCCAGCGCCACGCGCTGGCGCATGCCGTGCGACAGCGCCTTCGGATAGTTGTTGGCAAAGCGCTCAAGGCCGACGCGCTTGAGAAATTCAACCGCCCGCGCGCGCCCCTCGGATTCCTTCACGCCGCGGAATTCGCTGCCGACCATGGCGTTCTGAAGCGCGGTGCGCCAGGGAAAGAGGCTGTCTCTCGCCAACATGTAGGCAATATCATGCCGCCCGGCGCGGGGCGGCCGGCCGGCCACGGTCATGGTGCCGGTCTGCAACGGCAAAAGCCCGGCCAACAGATTCAGGATCGTCGTCTTGCCGCAGCCGCTCGGCCCGACAATGGACGCGAATTCACCAGCCCGCACCGACAGCGAGACGTCGCTGACCGCCTGCATCGCGCCGGCGAAAACATGGGTAAGCCCGGAAATCTCGATGGCCGGCGCAGTCTGTTTCGAAGGAGGCGCCGGCTCGAAGGCGCGGTGGGAGGCGTTCATGGCTGTTGCTCTCAGAATTGCGCTCTCGTGACATCCGGATCGGGGCCGACGGCGGGCGCGCCGGTCACGATGCCGTATTGCCGTTCCATGCTTCCGATCCACCGATCGCGGTCGGACGCCTTGCTGACAATGCGGTCGCGCACCGCTTCATGCGGCAGGATCAGAAATCGCTGCGCGGCGATTCCCTCGATCACAGCTCTTGCGACCTGTTCGGGTTGCAGCACTTCGCCGCCGGCCAGAACACCGGCCGCGGCGACGCCGTCGTCGGCCATCAATCTGTCGAGCATGGATGTCTGCACGCCCAGCGGGCATAGGGCGCTGACGATCAGTCCGCGGCTGCGGTACTGAATCGCCAACCATTCGGCGAACGCGACGGCCGCATGCTTTGTGGCCATGTAAGGCGCGTTGCGATTGGCCAGCAGGCCGGCCGCCGAACAGGTGATCATCAGATAGCCGCCGCCGCGCGAAATCATCCGAGGCACGATCTCGCGCGCGACATAAACATTGGACATGACATTCACCCGCCAGCTCCGCTCCCAGTCAAGGTCGGAAGCCTCGCCGGCGGACGCGGTGAAGATGCCTGCATTGGAGCACATCAGATCGATCGGCCCGAGAGTCTTCTCGGCGCCGGCGATCAACGCACGGACCTGCTCGGCGTCCCCGACGTCCACCCTCGCCGCGAAGGCCCGGACGCCGCTCTTGTTGAGTTGATCTGCCATGGACTCCGCGGCCGCCAGATCGATATCTCCGATCCCGATCGCGGCGGCGCCATCGGCCGCCAACCGCCGCGCGATGGCCGCTCCGATGCCACCGGCGCCGCCGGTGATGAGAGCGACCATTCCCTTGATCCGCATCGCATCCTCCCTCTGCGCGGCCGATCTGCCTCGCGCCGCGTCGATAGATATCAAGCTTCTCGCTCCAGTCGATCGGACCGGAGCGACCGTCGGCCTTGGTTCAGGATGCCGTTTTGTACAGCAGCGTGTCGACCGCAAGAGGCTTGTCGATCACCTTGTTCTCGAGCAGGAAGTCGTGCCACGCCTTGATCGATGACGGCGCCAGCGAAGACGTGAAATGCGGAATCGCGTCTCTTACCATGAGCTCATAGACCTTCTCGCGATTGGGGATGCTTTCGCCGAGCACGATGTGCTTCTTGGCGATCGCCAGGACCTCGTTGGCGTTCTTCGGATCCTGGATCCACGCCACCGCGTCGGTCAGCGCCCGCTTGAAAGCTTCGATACGATCAGGATGCTTGGCGATGTATTGACGCTGCGCCTGAAGGAATACGGATGTCTCGTTGAGCGGCTTGAAATTCGCCGGCCCTTCGCCCTTGCGCATATCCACGATCGACGAACAGGTCTTGGCCGCCTCGCACAATGCCGGCACCGGATCCCAGGTCAGGGCCGCGTCGACCTGTTTCGCGACGATGGCCCCGTACGCCGTCACCGGCCCGCCGACCGGAATGTAGGATACGCTGTCGAGCGGCATGCCTGCTTCCCGCAGCAGGGCCTTGACGAAAATTTCCGCCGAACTGCCGCGGGTCGTCACGCCCACCTTGAGTCCTTTCAGGTCGGCCATCACGGCCGGATAGCCCTCGCTCTTGTGAGGAAGCGCGAGGCCGTCCCTTCCAACCAGAATATAGGGATTGTTGACCCAGTAGCCGCCGAAGATCTGCAAGTCGTTACCCTTTGCGATCGCCTGCAAGGTTGTATCGATCGTGCTGTTGACAATATCGACGCTGCCCGCGGCCGACGCCGCCTGCGCGAGCGGCGCGCTGGCAAGCGTGACCGGCTCGCACTTGATGCCGTGCTTCTCGCAGAATCCCTTCTCCATCATCACCCAGTTCGGCAGATGGAGAATGATCTTGCCATATTCCTGAAAGCGGACGACGGGCTTCTCCTGCGCCTGCGCCGTTGCGCCCGCGCTCAGCAAACCCACCGTTAGACAAAGTCCCAGAATTGAATGTGATCGTCGCATCGCAGTCTCCTCCTCGCTGCATTCTCTGCTGATTGGCTGGCCGTATTCCGGCTCTTGCATGGCCGCAATCGCGGCAATGTTGAACTCGATTGAGGATCGGCGCGTTCGCGCCGCCCTGCGGGATCAGGACATATCAACGCTCCTTCGGCTCGCGATCGGCGCAATCGCGGTCCAAGATCCTCAACACGCCGCGCCGGCCATCGATCTCCACCATCGAACCCGACGGGACGCTCAATGTGATATCCTCGTCGAAGCCGGCGAGCATGGTGAGGTCAGCGAAAGACGCTCCCTGAACCAGAATGGGATTGACGCTATTGAACACCAGCGCGACAGGTGCGACGCCGCGCGAAACCATTTCGTGCAGCATCCAGGCGCTGGCGACGCCGCCCTTGGCGGTATCGAAGATCAGGATCTTGCCGACATAGGACTGACCGACAAGCTGATGGGTCGGCCGTGAAAAGATTCCGGCGATCCTGTCGAGATCGTAGCGCGCCGAGAAATTATCCTGCGCCACCAGCGCCTCACCGATCACGGTCTTCCCCATCGCCTGCCGCGCCTGAAAAACCCTGCTGGGCACGCGCTCCGGGACCTTGGCGATTCCCTGCGTCACTTCAGCCTCCCTGTTTCGGCGGCCGCGACGCAGCGCTCCATCGAAGCGAGATTGACCGAATAGCCATAGCCTCCGAGAATATTGACCAGCTTGGCGCTGTTGGTCGCCAGACGCTTCCAGCCGTTGGCCTCGGCGATTTCGCGTGCATAAGACTGATAGAAACACATACCGGACATCACATGTCCGCCGGCGGTCTCGATCGTCTCGGTGAAGCCGAACCGATCCGCATCGGTCTTCACCTGGGGGCTGGTCACGGCAAGCAGCGGCTTGTTGAACCTTCGGCCCTCGCACAGTCCCGCGAGTTCACGCATTTCATACAGACTCAATTGAGGTGCCGAAAACACGACGACATCAATCTCGTCATTGTTTTCATAATTGGCCTGTAGCGCGCGAATTTCCGCCTCGCCGATGCGATGGGCGACGGTCAGCCGATCCCCGCCGACATCGGAAAGCTGGCGCGCCTCGGGCGTGAGGCCAAGGATATGGAACAGCGCGATTGAACCGAAGCTCGCCATCGACGCGCCAAAATGCTTGAGCGCATCGGATCCCGGCGCCTCTGTCAGACCTTCGAGAATCGGCACCGACCAGTAGTTTCCGGCCAGCTTGCCGACCACCGCCCCCAGCGCGCCCCAATCGTTCAGCGTCACCGGAGTCCATTCGACGCGAATGCGCAGCGTGGCGCGGCGGTACTGATCCAGATGAAATCCGTAGCGCGGCGTGCGGCCGGTCAGCCCCGCGGCAATCGCCGACGGCCCGCCTTCGAAATTCGACTTCGCCCCGCACACCGAGTTCGAATAGATCACCACGCCGGTGTCGCCGAATGCCAGGTGTTCACCGCGCACAGGCGCCTGAATGGTCTGATAGTTGATGCAGGTGTTGGTCATGGAGACGCCGAGCTTGACGAAGGAGTCGATCGCCCGCCGCTCCAATGACAGCATCCAGGGCGCCTGACGCAGCGCGCTCGCCTTGGTGAAATCGGTTCCGCGCGGGTCGGTGATGGTTGGAATGCATACCCTATTGCGCCCGACCTTTTCCGACGCCAGCGTTTCCAGCCATCGCACGCCGGCCTCGCCGAGGCTTTCGGTATCGGCCATGACATGCGCCTGACTGACCGGGACGAAATCCTGCGCGCCGAAGAAATCGCCGACCGTGATCTGATGGCGAATGGCGATCTGCGGCACCGGGCCAAACTCGCCCGCCAGCATCGCTTTTTCTTCCGCGTTCAGTTTCATCGGGACCCCGTTACCGGACGAATTGAATTTTCATTCCACTGAAGATGCGGCGCGTCGCAAAAGCGGGCGGTCGTCGGAGGCGACCGGCTTCACGCTACGGGCAATATCTAGCGCCCCGGCGACGTGCAGGCTGAACTGATAGCGTTCCGCGACAATGTAGATCCGCATCGCCTCGCAGACGCTGCGATCATGCGCGAACGATTGCCGATCCATCACCAGCATGGATTCCGACCGCTTAAGACCGAACAGCTTGGCCACGTCCGCAGGCGGCCGCTGACAGCGGATCGTCACATCGGCATGCGCGACACGGATGCCGAGATGCTCGCTCAGAATTTGATAGACGGTCATCTGCCGGGCGTGTTCGGCGCTCATTTCGCCGGCCCGGATCGGGAGATATCCGACCACCAACGCAAACGGCTGACCATCAAGGGAGTAGAGACGTTTGAGGCGGACCGGCAAATCCGCTTCGCTCGGACGCGCGAGATCCTGCAGTCCGGCGTCAGGCGAGAACTCCAACAATTGAAGCTGCGGCTCAAGACCCTGACTGCGCAGGGCATCATAAAAGCCCTGCAAAGTATCGAGGCGCTGGGAAACCACCCTCTCCGCGACGAATGTGCCCTTGCCGCGCCGGGCCATCAGCCTGCCCTGCTTGCGCAGAACGGCAATGGCCTGACGCACGGTGATGCGGCTCACGCCGTATCGTGCGATCAACTCGGCTTCGCTTTCCAGCTTGGTGCCCGCCGACAATTCCCCGCTGTCGATCTGCGCGCCGATGCGGGCCGCCAACTGCTCATAGAGCGGTTCGAGGCTTTGCCGGGACAATGTCCGTAAGGAGCCGGCTTCTTGCTTGTCCAGTTCCTGCATTAACCCACCCGACTTCCGGTTCACCGTAGAAGCGCCTCTTATAAGCGACCTTTTAGTACAACATATAACAACATAGGACGTTATAGAATATTATAATCCCCCGCAAGACAAGATTGGGCGGAAATCGAAAAATTCCCGACAGGGGCGAGTTCGCGGATCTCCGGTGGAACCCCGCCTCAGGGATCGGTCACGCCGGGCAAGGACGATACACACGGCATCGACATGCCCGAGATCCGCAACTGGCATTGGAACGGGCGCACTGATGCTACCTCGTGAGAGATACGTTCAGGCGGTTGGCGGGGTCACCTGGCCGGAAACTTGTCTGCCGACTTTCCGGAACGACTCCCGCATGGCGTAGCGCTTGAGCCCTTCGGCCGTCATCAGATAAACGAGGCTGATCGCGGCGATGGCCGCTAGGATTTCGGCCGGCATCGAAACAAAGCCGAAGATTTGACCGATCGGCGAGAGCGCCACCAGCAGGGCTACCGCGAGCGCCCCGAGCGAGCTTGCGACGAGCATCGGATGGGGACGGCTTTTCCAGGGCGGCTTTGCCGAGCGAATGATAAAGATGACCAGTATCTGAGTAGCGATGGATTCGACGAACCACGCGGTTCTGAATGCCTCGACGCCAACATCAAGCACCGCATGGAGCAGGACAAATGTTGCGATATCGAAGAGCGATGACAACGGCCCCATGATGAGCGTGAAGCGCAGAACGCTGCCCATATCCCAGGCCATCGGCCGGGCGATATCTTCCTTGTCGGCATCGTCGAACGGAATGCCGATCTCGGATATATCGTAGAGCAAGTTATTCAGGAGGATCTGAAGCGGCGCCAGCGGAAGAAACGGCAATGCCAACGAAGCGAGTGCCATCGACAGCATGTTGCCGAAATTCGAACTCGTCCCCATCCGGACATACTTCATGATATTGGCGTAGGTGCGCCGGCCTTCCGTAATGCCGTCGGCGAGCACCTCCAGGTCAGGCGCAAGCATGATGATGTCGGCGGCCTGGCGCGCGACATCCGTCCCGCCGTCCACGGAAATGCCGACATCGGCGATATGAATCGCGGGTGCGTCATTGATGCCGTCACCCAGAAATCCGACGGTGTGATTGCCGCGGCGCAAGGCATTTACAATGCGGCTCTTCTGTTCCGGGGAAACACGCGCGAACAGATCGATTTCCTCGACACGGGTTGCGAGCGCGGTATCCGAGAGCTTCGCAATTTCCTCGCCCACGATGAGGCCGCTTGCAGGCAGCGATAACGTCTCGACAAGGTGCAGTACCACCGGGGCGGCGTCACCGGAGATGATTTTCACGCGCACGCCCGACTGGTACAAACGATTGACGGCGGCAGTGACCGATGCTTTCGGCGGATCCATGAAAGCAGCGCAGCCGACAAACGTCATCTCCCGCTCATCGGACGGGGTGACATGGGAGCAGCCGGCGGCCATCGCGCGGCGCGCCACGCCGAGCAAGCGCACCCCTTCTCGCCCTTTCGCCTCGATGAGCGCATCGATCTTCCCGCGCATCGCGATGTCGAACGGCACCGCGCGACCATCCGGCATTTCCACGAAGGTGCAGAGCGAAAGCAGCGCCTCGGGCGCTCCCTTGGTCAGCAGTTCCCGCTCGCCGTTACAATCCACCAGCACCGACGCGCGACGTCGATCGAAATCGAACGGGACATCGTCGACAAAACGATAGGCTGCATCGTCTGCCGGCTGGGCGACAAGCAGCGCATCGTCGAGATTGCTGCGCATGCCGCTCGCAAAACGGCTATTGAGATGCGCGAGTTGCGTCGTGCGCGCGCTCGCTCCGCCGTCGGGATCAAAACTTCCCGTGTGGACGATCCTCGCTTCGGTCAGCGTCCCCGTCTTGTCGGTACACAGAACATCCATCGCGCCGAGATCGTGGATCGCCGAAAGCCGCTTGACGACCACCTGACGCCCGGCCATGCGCATGGCCCCGCGCGACAGAGTGACCGTCATGATCATTGGCAGCAACTCCGGCGTGAGGCCCACCGCCAGCGCCACGGCGAACAGGAAGCTTTCCAGCGACAGGCCATGGCGGATGAGTTGAGTGAGAAGCACGAAGAGGACGAGAAATCCGGTCAGCCGCAGGATCAGGATGCCGAGCCCATGCACTCCACGCTCGAAGGCGGTTGGCGCAGCCTTCTCCTGAACCAGCGCCGCGATCTCGCCAAAGCGCGTCGATCCGCCCGTCGCAACCACAAGCATGGTCGCCTGGCCGCCGACGATGCTGGTGCCACTGAACAGCGCATTGAAGGCATCGGCCGGCGCCGCGCTTTCGCACGGTCCGGGACGTTTCTCCGCCGCATAGGGTTCGCCGGTCAAAATCGCTTCGTTGGCGAGCGCGCCCCGGCTGGCCAACACGATTCCGTCGGCAGGTACCAGGTCGCCGCCGCGCACTTCGACCACGTCGCCGGGGACGATCTCCTGCACTGGCCGTTCGGTGATGCGGCCGTCACGGTGAACCGCCGCCGTCACCGCAACCGATCGTCGCAGCGCATCGATCGCAGTTTCCGCTTTGTGTTCCTGAATAATGTCGAGCACGATTGAAAAAGCGACGATCGTCACGATGATGAAGAAGCTCTGCCAGTCCCCCGTGACGCCTGATATTCCGGCCGCGATAAGAAGAATGGCGACCAGCGGCTCGGCGATCCGTTTGGCGAGCTTGGCGGCAAGACCGTGGCGATCCCGGACCACGGCAACGTTCGGTCCATAGCGCCGCATCCGCGCGGCAGCCTCGCGTGCGGTCAGGCCATCTGACCCGGCGTCCAGCGCCTTCAGGAGGGACTCGTTGCTTTCGCTCCAGAACGGCCGGTCGTTCTCGCCGAGAGACACGGCGCGGCTTTTCGAGCGGACGGTATTGACGCAGCCCGTCCCTGCGCTCGCGGACGTTTGCCCCACACCGCCTAACGTTCGATCCATTAATCTTTAGCCTTCCGATAGCGGCGCATCATGCAAGTCCAGCCTTGCAAACACTATTGACGATCAGCCCCGCCTATATTGATCGGCATCAAGAGCGACATCGTCTAAACTCGAGCTTGAAACTATACCTATTGAACGGGTCGCGGGCGAAAATGTCATCGCGCAAAGAACCGGTCGTGATCAGCCGCCCCACACGGGCTTGATCGCGATCAATGTTCCGCGAGAGCATCCTGAAACAATCAGGCCGCCGCGCACCGCAGGCATCGCCGCATATTTCGAGTTAAACCGTTCCGGACTTATCATGGAAGGCATATCAAACGGTAAGCGCAGCCAATCCGGCCTTACCGCGGCGGAGGCCAGACAACGGCTCGCGCAACACGGACCAAACATTGTTCGCGCCGAGCAGAGCCGGACCGTCTTTCATATCGCCGGCGAGACATTGCGCGAGCCGACCTTCGTCCTTCTCCTGATCGCGGGCGGCTTTTATCTTTTTCTTGGCAGTCTTGGCGAAGGCTTGTTTGTTTTCGCCGGCGCTATGGCTTCTCTCGCCATCGTCATCTTTCAGGAGGTTCGAAGCGAGCGGGCGCTGCAAGCCCTACAGGCGCTTGCGGAACCGGAGGCACGGGTCATCCGCGACGGCCATGAACGGCGCATCCCCTCTCGTGAGCTGGTTCCCGGTGATCTCATGCTCATCAGCGCCGGCGATCGCATTGCGGCCGACGGGCAAATCGCCTCGGCCAGCGTCGTGACGGTCGACGAGTCGCCATTGTCGGGCGAATCCGTTCCGGTATCGAAATCGGCCGCGCGAGGCGACGGCTCCGACCGATCGCGGACGCAGGTGTTCGCCGGCACGCTCGTTGTCGCTGGCGATGCCGCGATCCGGGTGACCGCAACCGGTGCGGCCACGCAATTGGGCAAAATCGGCGTATCGCTGCAATCGATCCGGCAGGAAGCGACGCCGTTGCAGCAATCGTCGGCGCGCCTGGTTGCGCGTCTCGGGATCTTCGGGCTCGTCATATGCCTGTCGGTTTTCGCCGCCTACGGTCTTTTACGACACGACTGGATTGCCGGATTGCTTGCGGGCATCACACTCGCGATCGCCATGGTGCCGGAAGAATTCCCGATGGTGCTGGCCATCTTCATGGCCGTCGGCGCCTGGCGGCTGGCTCAGCGCAACGTTCTCGTCCGCCGGGCAGCGGCGGTCGAAACGCTGGGCGCGATCAACTTCCTTTGCGTCGATAAAACCGGGACGCTGACGGAAAATCGCATGACCATAGCCACGATCTGGGCCAATGGCGCAACACACCGGCCCGAAGACGGGGATCGCAATGCCGATGTCGCCAATGTTCTGGCGATGGCGGCGCTTTCGTCCGCTGTCCATCCCGTCGATCCGATGGATATCGCCATTCGCACTTTGGTCCCGAACGCGCCTCGCGATCACGCCATCGCCGACGAAATGCCCGTAAGGACCCGAGGGCTTCAGCCGGATCTCCTGGCGGTCATCAATGTCTGGCGGACCGACGAGAAGCTGATTTTCGCGGCCAAGGGAGCGCCAGAAGCAATCTTCCGGATTTGCAGGATGCCGCCACAGCTTCAACAGCAGATGCTCGCCATCGTCGCCACGATGGCGGAACGCGGCCTGCGGGTTCTCGGCGTCGCGCGCCACGATCAAGCGGAACCCTTGCCCGAAGATCTTGCGGAAGCTCCTTTTCAGTTTGCGGGCCTGATCGGCTTCCGCGACCCTGTCCGCGCCGGCGTTCCCGAGGCGATCAGGATCGCCAACGAGGCGGGAATTTCAGTCGCCATGATTACAGGCGACTATTCCGCCACCGCGCTGGCGATCGCGCGCGAGGCAGGTATTTCGACGCAAGCAGGTAGTCTCACGGGGCGCGAGATTGCCGAAATGGATCCCGCGCAGCTTCGCGAGCGCCTGAAAGCGGTCCGCGTCTTCGCGCGGGTGATGCCGGAGCAGAAGCTGGCTCTGGTCGAGGCCCTGAAGTCCGGCGACATGATCGTCGCGATGACCGGCGATGGCATCAACGATGCGCCCGCCCTCAAGGCCGCGCAGGTTGGCGTGGCCATGGGACAGCGCGGCACGGATGTCGCGCGGGAAGCCGCCGACATCGTCCTGCTCGATGACAGCTTTCCGTCCATCATCGGGGGCATTCAGCTCGGCCGCCGGATTTTTACCAATCTGCGCAAGGCCCTGATCTTCATCACGGCGACCCACATTCCGATCGCGGGACTCGCACTGCTGCCTGTTCTGTTCGCGTTGCCGCCGCTGTTCTTTCCCATGCATGTCATTCTGCTCGAACTCGCGATCGATCCGGTATGTTCGCTCGTATTCGAAGCCGAGCCTGCCACGCCGGCAATCATGCGCCAGCCGCCGCGTAAGCACGCCTTGCTGTTCGGGCGTCCGGAACTGCTGCTCAGCATCGTGCAGGGATCGGTGATCTTGGCGACGGCCTTTTCGCTCTATTACGGCCTGCTCCATTTCGGTTACGACGTGACCGAGGCGCGGGCCGCGGGGTTCATTGCCGTGATTCTCGGAAATCTGACGCTGGCCTTCGCCGATTCCGCCGAGGTCGGAACGTCGTTTTTCGACATCCGGCGCTATGCGTTCTGGGGCATCTTTTTCTCGATGTTCGTCGTTGTGAGCATCCTGCTGCTTCATGACGGCGTCGGCGCGCTGTTCCAGATTTCCCGGCCGCCGCTCCCCGTCCTGGCATTGACGGTTCTCGCAAGCCTCGTCGCCGGAAGCTGGTTCGGAGTCGGAAAGCTTCTTGCTGGAATTTTTCCGGTTGCAAACTCCTCGTGAATACGCTCTCCGAATTCGCGGATCGTGCGCATTTTCGTATAGGCAGTCTTCAAATCGTCGCGACTGAGCGACATGGCGTCACTCCTGCTGATTGTTGATTTTGAATTTGGCCGTCCGTACCATTCGCGTGGTGACCTGCATCAATCGCGCGGTGGCTGCTTGACTCGCGTCAACAATGCAGCATCGAATTTGGGCGACAGAGTCTCAGAAGTCCACGGTTTCAGAAAGAACGAACAATGACGATCCGCAATCTGATCCATGCTTTCGAACCGAAGTCCGTCGCCGTAATCGGCGCATCGCGCCGGCAAGGCTCGGTCGGAGCGGCGGTCTTCGCCAATATTCTGCAAGGCGGCTTCGCGGGCGCGATCTGGCCGGTGAATCCGAAGTACAAGGAGTTGAACGAGCAGCCCTGTTACGCGACGGTGAAGGATATTCCCGCCGTGCCCGATCTTGCCGTTATCATGACGCCGCCGGAAACAGTTCCGGGTCTGATCGATGAGCTTGGAAAAAAGGGAACACGCGCCGCCGTTGTCATTACCGCCGGCCTGACCCGGGAAAACGGCCTGAAGCAGAAGATGCTTGATGCGGCGCGGCCCCATCTTCTGCGGATCATCGGTCCAAATTGTCTTGGGCTGATGCTGCCGCCAGCCAAACTCGATGCCGGCTTCTTCCATATGGCGGCTGCGCCCGGCGACATCGCCCTCCTGTCGCAATCGGGCGCGATTGCAGCTTCGCTGATCGATTGGGCAGCCGCCAACGATATCGGTTTCTCGCAGATCGTGTCCTTGGGCGACATGGCCGATGTCGATGTCGGCGATTGTCTGGACATGCTTGCAGGCGACAGCGGAACCCGCGCGGTCGTGCTGTATCTGGAGTCCATCCCCAATCCGCGGAAATTCATGTCCGCGGCGCGCGCCACATCTCGCGTCAAGCCGGTCATCGCCATCAAGCCCGGACGGCACGCCGAAGCGGCCAAGGCCGCCGCCACCCATACCGGCGCGCTTTCCGGCGCCGATCGCGTGGTGGATGCGGTGTTGCGCCGCGCGGGTATTCTACGGATCAGCGATCTCGCCGAATTGTTCGATGCCACGGAGACCATCGCCCGCTTCGCGCCGCTGGAGCGCGCACGTGTCGGCATCGTCACCAATGGCGGCGGGGCCGGCGTGCTGGCGGTGGATCGGCTGATGGATTTTGGCGCCGAACTGGCGACCCTGTCACATGAGACCTTGGCCGCGCTCGATCGCGAACTGCCGGCGAACTGGTCGCGCGCCAACCCGGTCGATATTGTCGGCGATGCCTCGCCCGATCGTTATCGCGCAGCCGTCAAATCCGTCGCCGCCGATCCGTCAGTCGATGTGCTTCTGGTGATGAACTGTCCCACCGGCATGGCGTCCTCATCGGAGGCCGCCGCCGCCGTCGCCTCGTTGGCGAAGCAAGGAAGGATCAACGGCAAACCGGTTCTGTCATGCTGGCTGGGCGAAAAGACCGCGCGTGATGGCCGCCGTCTGCTGCAGGAGGCAGGCATCACCAGCTATGAAACGCCCGCCGCTGCCGCGACGGCCGTGTCCTATCTGATCGATTGGTCGCGCGCCCAGAAGGCGCTTCAACGCGTTCCGGCAACTCACGAGGAAATCCAAGCGGACCGCGCCGCCGCGCTCGCCATCTTTCGGCAGGTTGCAGCGGAGAATCGCCGCATGCTCACCGAGCCGGAAGCCAAGGCCGTCGCAAAGGCCTATGGCATTCCGGTGCCTGAAACCATTGTCGCCCGGACCGTCGAGGATGTCGGGCAAGCAGCCACGCGCCTTCTGGCGGACTCGCCGAAGATCGCGGTGAAACTATTGTCGAAAGCGGTCTCGCATAAATCCGATGTCGGCGGCGTGGTGTTGAATATCGAAACCACGGCAGCCGCATGCGAGGCCGCCCGGGCGATCGCGCGGCGTTTCCATGAGCACGTCGCCGACGCATCCATCGACGGCTTCTCGGTCCAGCCGATGATCGAGCGCAAGACTGCGCAGGAATTGATCCTCGGCGTCAGCCACGATGCGATCTTCGGGCCAATCGTCCTCTTTGGCGCCGGCGGGGTCGCGGTCGAGGTCATGAACGATACGGTCATCGCCCTGCCGCCGCTCGACAGCGTGCTGGCCGGCGACCTGATCGACCACACGCGCGTCGGCCGCTTGCTGGCCGGCTTCCGCGACCGCAGGCCCGCGGACCGGTCCGCGATCATCCGCGCCATCAACGGGCTGTCGCAAATGATCGTCGATTTCCCGTGCATCGTCGCGGCGGACATCAATCCGCTGCTGGCGGACAGCGCAGGCGTGGTCGCCCTCGATGCGCGGATCGAAATCGCTCCCGAGGCGGTGGAGCGGCAGGGCCCTAATCCGGAACTCATCATTCGGCCCTATCCGGCAAGCTGGGCCAACGACGTATCCTTGGGTGACAATATCTATCACCTGCGGCCGATCCGGCCGGCCGATGCCACGCTCTATCCCGATTTTCTCAGCAAGATCACCACGAAAGACATGCGGCTCCGCTTCTTTGGTTCACGCAAGGCGTTCACGGACAAGCTGCTCATCCGTTTGACTCAATTGGACTATGACCGCGAGATGGCGTTCGTTGCGGTGGACAAGCGGGACGGCACACTGTGCGGTGTCGCAAGGCTGTCGAGCGATCCCGATCATGAAACGGCCGAATACGGATTGCTGGTGCGCAGCGATCTCCAGGGACACGGCCTCGGATGGATCATGCTGAACCGGCTTATCGCATATGCGCGGGCGGATGGCCTGAAGAAGATCGAGGGTGTCGTGCTACATGAGAACGCCAAGATGCTGCAAATGTGCCGCGAGGCGGGCTTTCAACTGGATCCAGGCGATTCCGGCCTGACGCGGGCGACGCTTTCGCTTGCCGGCCCCGACTCGCCGTGAGAAGAGCTTTACGAATTTGACCTGCGATGATCGATCAAACGGAATTTGAGTAAAATCACAGTTCGCGACACTGGTTTGATCGGATGTTTTGAAACAGCGAGGATTTCGATATGCGCGCGATGGTGCAGCCTGCTCCCGGCGCACGACTGGAAATGAGAGAACTTCCTGACCCGATCCCCGCCGCCGGCGAGATCAGGGTGAGGATCAGCGCATGCGGCGTTTGCCGGACCGATCTCCATGTGGTCGACGCCGAATTGCCGGACATCAAATATCCGATTATTCCCGGCCACGAAATTGTCGGCCGCGTCGATGCGCTCGGCCCCGGCGTACAGGGTTACAGGATCGGCGATCGCGTCGGGATACCATGGCTGGGGCATACCTGCGGCGAATGCCCTTATTGCCGGTCGCAAATGGAAAACCTTTGCGACAAGCCCCTGTTCACCGGCTACACCCGCGACGGCGGCTTTGCGACCCATACCATCGCCGATGCGAGATTCGCGTTTCCGCTCGGCGAAGGCGACGACGACGTGGCAATCGCTCCTCTTCTCTGCGCCGGACTGATCGGCTGGCGATCGCTGGTAATGGCAGGCGACGCGAAACGGCTTGGCATCTACGGTTTCGGCGCGGCCGGTCACATCATCACGCAGGTCGCCCGCTGGCAAGGCCGCGCGGTGTACGCTTTTACGCGCAGCGGCGATACCGAAGCGCAAAGCTTTGCGAAAGAACTCGGTGCGGTATGGGCAGGTGCATCTGACCTGCCGCCGCCCGATGCTCTCGATGCCGCCATCCTCTACGCGCCGGTCGGATCACTCGTGCCTGCCGCGCTTCGCGCGGTACGGAAAGGCGGAAGGGTTATTTGCGCGGGGATTCACATGAGCGATATTCCCTCATTCCCTTACGACATTCTATGGGGCGAGCGGAAAATCATGTCGGTCGCCAATCTGACACGCCAGGACGGCATCGATTTCCTGGCTATCGCGCCGCAAGTCGGCATCAAAACGCGCACCATGACATCTGCGTTGAGTGACGCGAACGACGTGCTCGCCGCGCTTCGGCGCGGCGATTTCGTCGGCGCCGCCGTGTTGAAGCCATGAGTCCGAAAAATCGGCAGCAAATCGACCGCCCTTTCGACGGCTTCACGCGAGCTTTCCGACCCTTCGATGGCCTGCCACTGACCTGCAGCCGAGCTTTTATTCAGCGGCGCTTGGCGTCGCCACTTGGGTTGCGCCGGGGCCGAATTTGGACCCCCGGACGCTGAATCTTTCCTGCTTTGTCACGACGGAGGGCTGGATGAAGCCGGTTGTTGCGCCAAGCGCGATGAATATGGCCGCAATTCGACCGGTGCTGCCGCAAGTCGGCGATACAAGCGCTGCCGTTGCGCCATTGGCCACCAATCATAGAGAAAAATTTCCAACGGACGCCAGTTTGCAACCCATCCCAAAATCAGGAAACTCTCGCCAACGATGTTTCTCAAAGACGCATCGGTCAGATATCCAGAAATGAGGTGCGCGGACGCAAGGCAAATTACAAGCAGGGCGATTCCGATCGCGAGCGACTTGCGTCCGATACGGAAGAGTTCATTCAAGTCACGCTGCACGGCAACGGAACGGCCGATGAAGTAACGACTGAATGCTTCCCTGATATCTTGTGTTGCCTTGGTTTCAAACTCGGTATCTGAGAGATAAACAATGATGCTGATCGGTTCTTTGCGGGGCAACTCCCTGGCCCAGCCCACGATATAGTCCTCGACATCTTGATCCAGGTCGCGCTCTCGAAAGGGAAACGGATCGAGCGTGTGAAAGAGCTGCGCAATCCTGTCAACGCGCACCTCGATTACAGCTCTCTGCTCGTCCGACACCACGGCTACCACCTGATTGGATTTTCCCGGATTCCGGTTTTCACGGTCGGGGCCAATCTGCGACTACGGTGCTGATCGTTCTTGATTCTGGTCAACAAGACGGTGCGCGAATGGGAAAAATCTGTCGCCTTCGATGATTTTCTGAAGAGCCACCATGACTGGATATTATCGACGAGTTCGCAGCCGGTCCGACGTTTGACGGAATTTGCTGCTGTTCCATCGCGTTTATCGGTGCCTATCGTGATCGTTTCTGGGGCGAGACTGGGGCGGTCAAGCGCAACACCCGATCGCTACGAAATGGGATCGGCAGCCTCAAAAACGGGGGATGAGGCGCGGCGGCAATTCCAGGCAACGACATAACCTCGATCTTGCCTCCACGCCACATCGGTGGCTCGCATCACCTGCGTAAACACCGATCTATCGGCTCGGTGACGCTCTGCATATCCCGACCTAGCTGATCGTCGAAGTGAAAAGCGACGTATCGAAATACTTCGCGGCTGGTGTGAAATCCTTGACGTTGGCATTCGTCATGAAGAAGTCCGTCACCTGCTGCAACCACTTGGTCACGGTACCGTCGGCATAAAGCTTCTTCCACTCCTGCGACGTGAACATCTTCTGCGCCTTGAACGATTCCTCGATATCCGACATCGGCGTCTGGCTATAGTGATTCTTCTGAAGCGCCTTCAACGCCTCCCCGCTGTTGGCGATAAAGTAATCGTTGGCCTCGGCCCACCCCTTGATGAGCTTCGACAACGTTTCCTTGTTGCCGTCGAAATAATCGTTGCGCGCGGCCCAGCCGCCGACGATCGCGGCCTGCGGATAATAGGCGGAAGCATCCGCCAGCTTCACCGCGCCCGGCACCTTGTCGCGCACGGAGACATTGAACGGCACCCACAGCGCGACCGCCGGCACCGCGCCGGAAATAAACGAGGTCACCGCAGCCGGCATCGCCTGGTTCAGCAATTCGACCTCGGACGGCTTGACGTTGTTGGCGCGCAACGCGGTGTCGAGAAACACATGCGCGGTGGTGCCGGTCGTGGTCGCGATCCGCTTGCCTTTAAGATCGGCGAACGTCTTGATGCCCTGGTCCCCGCGCACCCAGAGTTGCGCGGTGGCAACCTCGACGTCGTTAATCAGAAACACCTTGCCCTGCCCGCGCGCCGGAAAATTCGACAGCACCGCACCAGTCGCCAACACGTCGAGACTTCCGCCGACCAGCGCCTGGAAAATTTCGAGCCCGGTGTTGAACTGCCGCAGTTCAAGCTCGAGCCCTTGCTTGGCGAAAGATCCGCGATCCATGCCGGTCCAGATCTGCCCGTCAACCGCCACCGTGTGCAGGTAACCCGCGCGCACCTTGGTCTTGGCCTGCGCGATCGCAGGAGCAGCGAGCGCGGTGGCGCTCAGCGCCACGCCCGCCGTCGTCGTCAGAAATTCACGCCTGTTCATGCCTTCCTCCCTCTCTTTGCAATGTTATTCCGAAAAGGACGTCTGCGCCTGCTGCGCGCGATATTCGCTCATCACCAGTTCGCGAATGTAACTGCGCAACTGGCCGAATTCCGGCCGCTCGTGAATCGATTCATCGCGCGGATAGGAAAATGGCACCTCTATGATTTCCTTGATCCGCGCCGGACGCGCGGTGACCACCACGATGCGGGAAGCGAGATAGATCGCCTCCTCCACCGAATGGGTAATCAGCATCACCGTCTTGCCTTCTGCGGCCAACACTTGCAGCAAGAGGTTCTGCATGTTCGCGCGGGTCTGCGCGTCCAGCGCGCCGAACGGCTCGTCCATCAGCAGGAATTGCGGCTTCACCGCGTACGCGCGCGCGATCGCCAGCCGCTGCCGCATGCCGCCCGACAGATGCTTGGGAAAGGAATTGGCGAAATCCGACAGCCCCATCAACGACAGGTAATGATCGCAGATCGCCTCGCGTTCGCTCGGTGCCACGCGATTGGCGTGCAGCGTCAACCCGAAAGCGATGTTCTGACGTACCGTGAGCCACGGAAACACGCCGTATTCCTGGAAGATCACGCCGCGCTCGGGACCGGGCCCCTGAACCGGCACGTTATCGAACAGCACGCGCCCGCCGGTCGGTTTCTGAAAGCCGGCCAGCATGTTCATCATCGTGGTCTTGCCGCAGCCCGACGGGCCGATGACCGCGATGAAATCGCCGTCGTTGATGACATAGTTGACATCATCGACGATCTGCAATTTGCCCTTCGGCGTATCGAAGGCCAGCGAGACGTGCTCGAACTGAGCGCGCGCGGTCTTGTTTGCGGAGTTCGTCATGCGACCGCGCGCTCCTGCCAGACCAGAAGCCGCTTGCTGATCGCGCGCAAGATCATGTCCATGACCAGCGCGACGAAGCCGATGCAGATGATGCCGACATAGATGATATCGAGCAAGAAATAGGTCGAGGCGTTCTGGATCAGCGCGCCAAGTCCGCGCTGCGCCGCGATCAACTCGGACGCCACCAGCGTCGCCCAGGCGACGCCGAGCGCGACCCGTAGCGCGGTGAGGATGTGCGGCACCGTGAGCGGAATGATGACCTTGCGGAAAATCTCCAGCTCGCTGGCGCCGAGCGTCTGCGCCACGCGAATATACAGCGGCGTGATTTGCGACACGCCCTCGTACATCACGATGACGCCGGAGAAAAACGCAGCGTAAAACAGCACCACCAGCTTGGCCGTTTCGTCGACGCCGAAATAGACGATCACCAGCGGAATCAGCGCGATCGGCGGCAGCGCGCGAAAGAAGTTGATCATCGGATCGGCCAGCGTGCGCGCCGGGCGATACCAGCCGAGCAGGAATCCCACCGGAACGGCCGCGGCAATGCCGAGCAGCACGCCGAGCGTCACGCGCCGGGTCGACGCCCAGACGTCGACAAGCAGTCCCTCATGCGTCAGAAGTTCGAAGAATTTCATCGCGACGGCGTGCGGCGCGGGGATCAGCGACGGATTGACGATGCCGCTCATGCGCACGGCGTACCACAACGCGATCGCGCCGAGCCACGGAATGGCTCCGAGCAGAAGTCGCTTCACGCCGTCCGCCTTCATCCGCAGCCGCTCCGCCGGTTGCTCTTTTGCCAGGTTGTATTATAGATAATACAAGCACACAAGAGACGAGAGATCGCGCGCCGTGTCAAGGTGTCCCGCATGACCAGCCCCATGGCGATCCGCAGCCTGCGCGCCTGTTGCTATCGCTATCCGTTGCAAACGCCGGTCGAGACGTCATTCGGCCGCATGACGGACCGCCCAGCGGTCTTCATCCGTATCGAGGATGAGGACGGCCATGTCGGCTGGGGTGAGGCGTGGTCGAATTTTCCCTCCGTCGGCGCGGAACATCGCACGCGCATCATCAACGAAATCATCGCGCCGGCGGTGGAAGGCTTCGTCGCCGATACGCCGCGTCACCTATTCGATCACTTAAGTGCAAAATATGCCGTGCTGGCGTTGCAGACCGGCGAGCATGGCCCCTTCGCGCAATGCATCGCCGGCGTCGATATCGCGATGTGGGACATCGCCGCGCAGCGGCAGGCGCAACCGTTGTGGCGCCTGCTTGGCGGTGAAGTGGCGCGCATTCAAGTCTATGCCAGCGGCATCAATCCGACCGGCGCGGAGCAGATGGCGGAAGCCGCATTGCGCGCCGGCCATCGCGCGCTGAAACTAAAAATCGGATTCGGCACGGAACGCGACCTTGCCAACCTCACCGCCTTGCGCCGGCTGACGGGCAATGGTCTGCTGACCGCCGACGCCAATCAGGGCTGGTCGCTCGAACAAGCGCTCGCCTTCGCTCCCGAACTCGATCGCTTTTCGCTGGCCTGGCTGGAGGAGCCATTGCGCGCGGATCAGCCATGGCCGGTATGGCTTGAGTTGAAGAAGCGCATTCGCACGCCGCTCGCCGGCGGCGAGAACATTCTCGGGGAGACGGCATTTTCGGATGCCGTCACGGCCGGCGCGCTCGACGTGATCCAACCCGACGTCGCCAAGTGGGGCGGCTTCTCGCAATGCGTCACAGTCGGCCGCGCGGCGCGCACCGCCGGCAAGACATTCTGTCCGCATTATCTCGGCGGCGGCATCGGCCTGCTGGCGTCGGCGCATCTGCTCGCCGCGGTCGGCGGCGACGGTTTGCTCGAAGTCGATTTCAATCCGAACCCGTTGCGCGATGCGCTGTGCGGTCCCGTCGTCGACATCCGCGACGGTCATATCACCCTGACCGATGCGCCCGGGCTCGGGTTCGCGCCCGATCTCGCCGCGTTCGACTCTTATCGGACGGCCTGAGCCATGGCCGTGTCCGCGATGACAAAGGGTTACGACTACATCATCGTCGGCGCGGGCTCCGCGGGTTGCATCGTCGCCAACCGGCTGTCGAAGGACCCGGCCTGCCGCGTCCTGCTGCTGGAAGCCGGCGGATCGGATCGCAATTTCTGGATCAGGCTCCCGGTCGGCTACTATCGCTCGATTTTCGACAACCGTTTTTCACGGCTGTTCAAGACCGAACCGAACGACAGGCTTGGCGGCCGTGTCATCGACTGGCCGCGCGGCCGCGTCATCGGCGGCTCGTCGTCGATCAACGGCCTGATTTTCATTCGCGGCCAGCACCAGGATTTCGACGATTGGGAAAGGCTGGGCGCAACCGGCTGGAGCTATCACCATACCCTTCCCTACTTCCGTCGCTTTGAGCGCTATCGCGGCGGTGACAGCCAGTATCACGGCGCGCTCGGCGAATTCGAAGTCTCGGATCTGCGCGTCGCCAATCCGGCCTCCGCCGCGTGGGTAAAGGCGGGCATGGAATACGGCCTGCCGTTCAACGCCGATTTCAATGGCGCGACCACATTCGGCGTCGGCAGTTATCAGCTTGGCATCGGTTCGCGCTGGCGCACCAGTTCGGCGACCGCATTCCTGCATCCGGTCGCGAGCCGCCCGAACCTGACGATCATCGCCAATGCACAGGTGAGGCGCGTCACGTTCTCGGGCACGATCGCGACCGGCGTGGAATGGATCGCGGGCGGCGAAAATCATCGCGCGAATGCGGACCGCGAGGTGATCCTGTGCGCCGGCACGCTGCAATCGCCGCAACTGCTGCAACTGTCTGGCATCGGTCCCGCGTCGCTGCTGCGCTCGCTCGATATTCCGGTAGTCGTCGATGCGCCGGAGGTCGGCCACAACCTTCAGGATCACTATCAGGCGCGGGTGATCGTGCGGCTAAAACGGCCGATCTCCCTGAACGATCAGGTCCGCAACCCGATCGAACTGGCGAAGATGGGCCTGCAATGGGCATTGCAGGGCAACGGCCCGCTCACCGCGGGCGCCGGGCAAGTCGGCGGCGCAGCCTGCACGCAATATGCCATTGGTGGCCGCCCGGACGTGCAGTTCAACGTCATGCCCTTGTCGGTCGATCGTCCCGGCGAACCGCTGCACCGCTATTCCGGCTTCACCGCGTCGGTGTGGCAGTGCCATGCCGAGTCGCGCGGGCATCTCGCGATCAACTCCGTTGACCCGTTTGCCGCGCCCATCATCCATGCGAATTATTTCGATGCGGAGATCGACCGCCGAACGCTCATCGCCGGAATGAAAATCTTGCGCGAGATCTTCCAGCAGCCGTCATTCCGCCCGCTGTGGGACACGGAGATCAAACCAGGATTCGAAGCGGGCGACGACGACGCATTATGGGAGTTCGCACGGACCACCGGCGGCACCGTGTTTCACCAGGTCGGAACCTGCCGCATGGGCAGCGACGACGGCGCGGTGGTCGATCCACAATTGCGCGTCAACGGCGTGGAGCGGCTGCGCGTTATCGATGCGTCGGTGATGCCTCTCATCACCTCGGCTAACACCAATGCCACCAGCCTGATGATCGGGGAGAAAGGCGCGGCCGCGATTCTTTCTTCAGCAAACGGATCGGCGAGCGCCTCATGATCCTCGACGCGGAAAGCCATATTCCGAAATACGCGCAGATCGCCGAGACGCTGCGGCAACGTATTGCGCGCGGAATATGGCCGCACGGATCGCGGCTTCCCGGCAACGAGACGCTGGCGGCGGAATTCAGTGTCTCCCGCGTCACCATCCGGCAGGCGGTCGATCTGCTGACCCGCGAAGGCATCCTCGAAGCGCAGCAGGGGCGCGGCACCTTCATTACCGGCGACGTCTCGCAGGATCGCTGGCTTCGGGTGGAGACGACGCTCACCGATCTCGCGAAAGTTTACCGGGCCACTTCGCCGAAGATCATCAACATTTCGGAAACCCGCTGCGACGCGCCGCTGCATCCGGACGACGGAATCCCTGCCGCAAATTATGTATTCATGCGCCGCGTCCATTCGCGCAAGCACCAGCCTTATTGCGTGATCTCGATCTATCTCGACGAGACCATCTTCCGCAAAGCGCCGAAGCGGTTTCGCGGTGAAACCGTGATTCCGATCCTGATGGAAATGCCGGGCCATCCCATCGCCACCGCCCGGCAACGCCTGACCATCGGCACCGCCGATCTCGAAGTCTCGCGGCTACTGCACATTCCGCTGAATTCACCGGTCGCCGAGGTACGCCGTGTTTTCACCGCGCGCGATGGCACCGTGATCTATCTCGGTGAGGTCACCTATCGGGGCGACTTCATCAGCATCGACATGGACCTGCGTCCCTAGCGACCTGCTGGAAATTTCCATGTCGTTTTAAAGCAATTGCGAAGCTGTGCATCGACGCAAAAGCCGGCTTTCACAAACGCTCCATCGTCAAATCGTCTCGATGAACGCGATCATTTTCCGACGGAGATCCGGATCAGGTAACGGCCCGCGCATTGCGCCGACATTGTCCGCCATATGAGCGGCATCGGAGGTGCCGGGAATCACCGCCGTCACCCTCGGATCGCTCAACAGATATTTCAGAAAGAACTGCCCCCAGCTATTCGCGAACACCCGCGCCCACTCCGGCAATTCCCTGCCGTGCACCGCGCGAAACAGCCTGCCGCGTCCATAAGGCAATGCCGTCAGCACGCCGGCGCGAACATCCGCGGCCAACGGCAGAATGCGCTTTTCAGCCTCGCGGTTATCCAGGGAATAGTCGATTTGCACGAAGTCGGGCCTCTCCCGCTCAAGGACGGCTTCGACGGCAGGATAATCATGGCGGAAGGTCGATGTAATGCCGGTATAGCGACAGATGCCTTGTGTCTTCCAGTCCCTGAATGTCTCAAGAGATTGCTGCTTGCTTCTGACATTGTGGAGCTGCAGCAGATCGAGCTTGGTCGTCTTGAGTCGCGCCAGCGAACGCTTGAGTTCGTCAGCGTCGGGTGACTCGAGCTTGGTGGCGATGAAAAGCTTCTCGCGCAAGCCGGCGCTTGCGATGACGTCGCCCAACACACTCTCGGCATTGCCGTAGGTTGAAGCCGTGTCGATCAACTGTCCGCCATTCTTGACCAGAGCCTGTATGACAGCAACGGCCTTGCCGCGCGTCGGTTCGTCATTGGTATTGAAAACAGCCGCGGTGCCGAGACCGACGGCCGCAAGGCGCTCGCCACTGCGAGGAATGCTGCGGGTGACAAGCTCAGCGTCGGTTTGAGCAATGGCCCCTGGCGAGACCAGAACCGCGCCGGCAAGCGCGGCAAAATCCCGGCGAGTTATCCGTACTGACATCTGCGCTTTCCTTCATCATCAGGTTTCGCTGCAAGACCCTGTTGCGCGAGACGCTCCTGCGTCCGCCCCAATGCTGTTGAAAGCACAAGCCAGCCCGCCACGACCGGCAGCATGCAAATCGCGATCGCGCCCAGTTTCAGCCCCAGCGCTTGCAGGCTGTCGTAAACCCAGCCGTATAATGCATCCGACCCGCGATAGATCACGACGTCGATCAGGTTCTTGGCCTTGTACTTTTCCTCACGCTCGACCACCGTAAAGAACACCTGGCGCGCCGGATTTGCGATGGCGAAATTCATCCAGCGTTGCACCACCTGCAACGTAACCACTACAGCCAGACTGGGAGCGATCGCCAGCGCGGTGAAGCCTACGATATAGACGGCGGGCAGCGCGGCGGCCGCGACGCCGGTTCCGAAACGTTTGAGAAACTTGCCGGTGGCAAAAACCTGCGTCGCCAGGCTGAGCAATCCAACCGCGAGATCGATACTCGCAAAAAGTCTCGTCTGGGCGGCTGCGCCATGAACGGATGTCGAAACGATGTTGGCCTGCGCGAAATATGCAATCGTCGCACCAAATGAGAGCAGACTGACCCAAGCGGCAACGCCCAGAAGATAGGGCGAACGGATCAATTCCGACAGCGCCGCAAAGGCGCCCCCACCAACACGGCTTTGCTGTTCGACCGCGCCCGCCGGCCCGTCCGCCACCTGTTCGAGCCGATAAACGCAGAACACCGCCGCTTCAAGCAACAAAGCCGCTGCGATCAGCAGGTTAACCGGGCCAAGCGGTCCCGAAAGCCAGATCGTGATGATCGGCCCCAGCAACGCACCGGCCGTTCCGCCGGCGCCGATAAAGCCGAATAGCCGTTTGCCCTGCTCCGCAGTGAACAGATCAGCCATGAACGACCAGAACACGGCCACCGCGAACAGACTGAACACGCTCAGCCAGACAAAGAACACGCGCGCAACGATGACTTTCTCAATGTCGAGGGTCAGCAATACCCAGAACAGGACGAGATTGGCGACGAAAAAATGATAGACGATCGGGATGAACTTCACGCGCGGCAGCTTCGCCACCAGCACACCATAAAGCGGCTGCGCGACAAGCAGGCTGACAAACGTCGCGGTAAAGAGCCACGGCAGATTCCTGACGCCGCCGGCGATCCCCATCTGATCACGCAGCGGCCGCAACACATAATAGCCGGCGAGCAGCACAAAGAAATATGCGAAGGACCACAGTGCCGCCGAGCGTTCCTGCGGCGTTGCCGGCACCGCGCGCTGCACCCAGTTTCGGAAAGCCGTCATGGCTTCAACGACAGGATCTGTTTGAGTTCGGTCGCGCTCACATTCTGGCCGTATCCTGATGTGCCGCGCTGGAAGCGGCGTGCATCGACAAGTTTGCCGACAACCACGGGATCGAAGCCGGCGTCGCGCACAAGTTCCGCAGCAACCTCCAACGCCGCGGGGTCATCACCCGCGATCGGAATTGCAAGTCGTGGTTCGGAGCGGTTCGCTTCGCGCGCGAGGATCATATAGGAGAGCGTGTTGAAGGCCCGCACCAGCCGTGTGCCGGGCAGATATTTCTGCGACGTCACGCCGATGCCGTTGCGCTCCACCTCGTCGGCGATCGCGCCGTCGCGGGCGGACACGGCATTGTTGGCGTCGAGCACGATTTTTCCCGAAAGCAACTTGCCATAATCGCGGCCGATCTGCGGCAGCGCGCCGTATGGCACGGCAATGAACACGACGCCGCCAAAGGCGATCGCCTGTTCGACGGGACCAGCCTGTGCAAGCGGACCAAGGCGCGCGACAAGATCCTTCAACTCCTCAGGATGCCGCGACGAGAAGAACACCGGATGGCCGGCCTTGATCCAGAGGCCGCCGATCGTGCCGCCGATATGACCTGCACCAATCATGCCGATTTTTGTCTTGGAGCCGGAAGCATTCGTGCCGGACGCAGCCTGCCCCAGCGCGGCCGCCGGTCCGAGGATACTTTGGAGAAAAAGCGCTCCCGCCACGCCAAAAAGCGTGCGGCGCCCGCAATCAACCGCGACATGCTTGAGCATCAATGCACCAGATCGCTGGATGAATCCTCTAGAGCCTATTTAGATCAAGATCGACACCGAGCATAGTAACATGGCTGCTCCCAAGGTCGCTAAAGCGCCCGCGTCATTCCGGCGATCGAACGATCCAGTTCCTGCATGTAGCGTCGTCTTGCATAGGCTTCGGTCAGAAAGCCAATGATCGCGCCTTCGGATGCGCTACCGACGACGGGCAGGATATCCGCTCCGGCCTGCTCGAAATAAAGCATCGCTGTCTTGACGTTCATCAGCGGTAGCAAAACCGTGCCACCGTGATGCGCCAGTTCGACGACTTTCATCGTCTCCGCGGCGCTGTCGAGATCGCTGGAGAATACCTCCGGCAGCGAGACGGCGCCGCGATATTTTCCCGCTCCGCTCACGACGAAGATCGCCTGGCTTGATCCGAGCGGGAACTCCCGGCGACATTCGGCGACAGTCGTCGTATCCGAAACGGTCCTGACATCGGTCCGCATCATCGATTCGACGCTGAGATTGCGCAACCATCCGATATCGCGCGCGCTGGTGATGGTTTCGCCGCGCAGGTGCAGCCGCCACGTCGAGAATGAATGACCGAATATCCCGCGCACGAACGCGCTCGTGGTGATGCAGGCCGCAAGCGCCGCCGCGGCCACATCGAGGCTTCGCGTCATTTCGAGCACGAGAAAAGCCATCGTCAGCGGACCGCCGACGATGGCGACGCCCAGCGTCGCCATGCCGGTCAGCGCCACCGTGGTCGGATCGAGGCCCAGCTTCAATCCGAGCCACGGCAGAGCAACCACGATCGCGAACAGCTTTCCGAACAGCGAACCAACGAACAGCGAGGCGAAGAACAGCCCTCCCCTGAAGCCGGACCCCAGCGATATCGTGCAGGCGGCCAGTTTCAGAACGATGAGAACGACGAGCGCCGTCGCGGCGAAATCGTGATGCAGATCGAGCAGCATTGCGCCATGTCCCGCGCCGAGCACCTGCGGCGTGTAGATGGCCATTGCGCCGACGCAGAGTCCACCCAATGCAGGCCGCATCCAGACGGGAAGCCATTTCTGGTCAAAAACACGTTCGATCTGCGCCGCGGCGCGCATCACGGCGATCCCCAATCCTCCCGCCAGCAGGCCGAGCACGATCAGCGCGAGCGATTGTTGAAGGGTCTCGATGCCGACATCCGGCAGCCCCAGCGAATAGGGCGCGCCGCCGAGCCGTTCGGCGACCATGGAGCCTGCGATCGCGGCAATGAAGATCGGCGCCGCGCTGCTGATCGCGTAGACGCCGACGATCAGTTCGCAGGCATAGAACGCGCCCGTGAGCGGCGCATTGAAGGCCGCGGCGATCGCAGCCGCCGCGCCGCACCCGACCATCAGGCGAAGATCGCTGCGCCGCAGATTCAGAATACGTCCCACGATCGAGGCCATGCCGGACCCGATCTGCGTATAGCCCGCCTCGAGTCCCACCGACGCGCCGCAGCCGTTCGATATCAGCGTTTGGCCGCTGACGACGAGGCTGTCGCGCATCGACATATTGCCGCCACGCAACGCATTGGCCTCGATCGGATCG
>JBDHSX010000019.1:0-35501 GCA_039808365.1 Xanthobacteraceae bacterium
AGGTCGTCGACGCCGTTCAGCGCGACGATGCCCCGCTCGGAAATCACGACGCAGTTGTGCGAATTCTCGAAAACCACATGGCCGCGCGCCGCGTTGCCGTCGGCATTCTTGACGGAAAAATCCCAAACCGCTTGCCAGGACCCGATGTCCGACCATCCGCAGGAAACTGCAACGACGGCGGCGCGGGTTGTCCGCTCCATGACGGCATAGTCGATCGAGATTGGCGTTGCGGTCTCGAACGCCTCCTTGCCGAGGCGGATGAAGGGCGGGTCCGCCACGGCCTCCGTGACGGCGCGCGCGATCGCATCGAGGCTCGCGAGATCGGCGGCCTTGTATTCCTCAAGCAGCGTCTCGGTCCGGAAGATGAAATTCCCGCTGTTCCAGAGATAGCCGTTGTCGATATAGCTCGAAGCGGTAGCGCTGTCCGGCTTCTCGACGAACCGGCGCACGACCCGCAGCGGCGGATCAATGGTTTCGCCGGGCGATATGTAGCCGTATTCGGTGGCGGGGCGTGTCGGTTGAATGCCGAACGTCACGATCCGGCCTTGAGCGGCGGCGGCAAGCGAATCCCGGCACGCGGCGACAAAGGCCTCGACGTCGGTCACGACGTGATCCGACGCCAGGGCGAGCACAACGGCGTCGGGATCGCGGCGCTGCGCGAACAGGGCGCCGGCGACAATCGCCGGCCCGGAATCACGGCGCGCCGGTTCGAGGAGAATGTCGGCCTCGACACCAATCTCCGCGAGCTGCTCCATGACGAGAAATCGATGCGCCGCGCCGGTGACGATGATCGGCTTGTCGAACAAGTCGCGATGAGAGACGCGCAGGATGGTATCCTGAAACATCGATCGCGGGCCGAACAGTTTCAGGAATTGCTTCGGATATGCCTCGCGGGACAGCGGCCACAGCCTTGTTCCGGCACCTCCACACATGACGAGCGGAATGATGTGATCCGGCATGGTGTCCTGTCAGGGAGGCGAGATCGGATGGAGCGATGGTCCGCGACCATCCTTGATGGCGCATTTATCACACGTCAACTTGAAAATCGCCGATTCAGGGATGAATGGACCAGCCTGACCTGATATTGAACGGGATCGCTCCGCCCGATCGGGGTATTTTCAGGCCGCGACGTTCCGTTAATGAAGAATCTCATCCGCCCCATGCTGCCGTTTCTGCGCAACTCGCCGATGCGACGGAAGATCGTGCGTTTCGCGCTGATCGGCGTCGGGAACACGCTGATCGATTTCAGCGTGTTCACGATCGCTTACAAGGCCGCGGGACTGCCGATCGTGGCATCCAATGTCGTCGCCTGGATGGTGGCGGTGTCGTGCTCATACGTTCTCAACACCTATATCACGTTTCACGTCGAAAGCGGGCGATTGCTGCGCTATCGGGACTATCTGACGTTCGCCGCGTCCGGGGTGTTGGGGATGGTGATGACGACGGCCGTTCTGCTGCTTCTGTCGCACTATTTTCATGTGATGGTGGCCAAGGCCATTTCCATCCTCGTCGGCTTTGCCGTCAATTTCACCATGAGCAATCTGGTGGTGTTTCGGGCGCGACCGCCGAGCGCCTGAGAGCACGATGGTCGCCGACCGGCGTCGCGGTCGCGCTCAGGTTCCGAGCACCCGTTCGGCTTCGGCGATGGCGCACAGCACATGGTAAAATGAGGAAGCGGGAATGAACGCGCCGCGGGCGCGCTCGTCGTGATCGAACTGATCGTACCAGCCGCCCCGGACCGGGTGGCGCAGGTAATATTGCTCCAGCCTCACCAGCGCGTCCCGCGCGGCGTCCGCGGCCCCCGGCACCCCGGATTCGGTTTGCGCCATCCACGCCTTCGCCAGCTCCGTCTGCGGCCAGCATCGTCCCGATGCCTTGACGATCCGCCCGTCGCTGTTTCCTTCATCGACCAGGCACCCCGTCCGCGCATCGCAGTATCGCAGCGCCGAGGTGAGAAGCGCGGCGCGGTGCTTGCCCGTCGGGCATCCGGTGATCCGCTCGAATCCTTTCAGCAGCCATACCCATTCGGCTTGATGCCCCGGCTCGACGCTGACCGGCAAAATCCGCGACCAGTCGTCTTCGAAGTATTCGCCGAGGACGGCGGCGGTGGAATCGAAAAAATGCGTCAGGAAAAGACTGTAGAACCCGCCGGCGCGGTTCTGGAACTGGATGTCGCGGGTCGCGTCGAACAGCGCGATCATGGCTTCGAACAGGTGCATGTGAGGGTTCTGACGCCGCGGCAGCGCCGCCGGTATGCCCTCGATATAACCACCGTGATCCGATTTCAGGTGATGATCGAGAAATGCCAGGGCCTGGTCGATTTCAGTTCGGATTTGCGCGTCACGGTCGAGTTGAAAAACCTGGGCCAGCGCGAGAAGGACGAAGGCGTGACCGTAAGTGTCACGGAAGGCCGACTCGATCGAGGCGTCGGGCGCGACCACGGCGACGTAACCCGGGCGGCCATCGGGGCTTTTGTAGGTCGATAGCAGATGATCGAGTCCACGCAGCGCGAGCTCGTGGCCGGGCGGATACCATCCCAGTTGCGCGGCCTTGGCGAAGCAATAGATCTGGCGAGCCTGCACCAGCAGCCGGCGCGGCGCATCGCGATCCGGGGTTCCATCGGGCGCGAGCCGCTCGATAAAGCCGCCGTGCCGACCGTCCCAGCCCTGCGTCGCCCAAAGCGGCAGAGCCTGCTCGATCATCATGGTCCGTAAGAGATCGACGATGTTTGAGCGATGGTTCACCGGCGCCTGCGCTTTGTTGATCGAGTTGTTTGGATTGTCCGTCGGGTCGTTTGAAACTGATCAGGCATTTCCAGAAGGCAGGCTTAGCTCACGTCGCGGGTTGCTCGCTTGATCCGGGTTGCCGAACTCCGGAACGGCTTCGATCAGCGTCGCCTTGACGACGCCGCGCTTGTCCTCCGCCACCGCCTTTTCCAGGATGCTGATCCATGTGCGCAGCATGACCATCGAGGATTCGTTCGGCTTCGCCGCCATGACGCCGGAAATGCCGATATTGATGGTCGGCTCCTGATCCGTGAACAGGATTTCATTGAGCCGTTCTCCCGGACGGACGCCTGAGAAAACGATATCGATATCGTGTCCGATCTGGAGGCCGGAGAGCTGGATCAGCCGTTCGGCGAGTTCGACGATGCGGATCGGATGCCCCATATCGAGCACATAGACCGAGACATCCGAGCGGGCCGGCGACAGGGCATGGGTGGCGGCCGTGATCACGAGATCGCAGGCTTCCCGTATGGTCATGAAGTATCGAACCATATCCGGATGCGTGACGGTCACCGGGCCGCCGGCCTCGATCTGGGCCTTGAATTTCGGCACCACGGAGCCGTTCGAGGCCAGCACGTTTCCGAAACGGACCGATATCAGGCGCGTCGACAATTTGTCGTTGGTTTGCGTCGCAAGGTCGCGGTCCAGCGCCTGACAGTACATTTCGGCGAACCGCTTGGTCAGACCGAGCATCGAAACCGGCTCGACGGCCTTGTCGGTGGAAATCATCACCATGGCATCGGCGCCTGACGCGGCCGCGGCATCGGCGACATTGATGGATCCGAAGATGTTGGTCTTAACGGCTTCGCTCCAGTCGCGCTCCAGGATCGGAACATGCTTCAGCGCGGCGGCATGAAAGACGATGTTGGGTTTGAACTCCTGCATCAGAAGGTGAATTCGCGCGCGGTCGCGAATATCGGCGACGCGGCCTTCGATCAGGGCGCTGGTCTGCCGCGCGATCAGGGTTTCCTGAATCGCGTAGAGCGCGGGCTCCGAATTCTCGATGATCAAGAGCCGGGCCGCGCCGAACGTCACCACGCGATCGCAGATTTCCGATCCGATCGAGCCGCCGCCGCCGGTGACGATGATGGCTTTGTTGCGAACCAGGTTTTCGAGGCGGCTATAATCGATTTTATGGCTTGGACGTAAGAGAAGGTCTTCCACGGCGACCGGCTTCAGTTGCGGGCTCTCGCCCATCTCCAGCGAGGGAAGCCGGCTGGTGATGAGGCCGAGCTTGCGGGCCTCGATCAGGATCGATTCCGACGGAACGCCGGGGTCGAACGCCGACGGCGTCAGGATCACCCGCTTGATCGACATGCCGCGTTTGGTGAAGTCGTTGACGACATGCCGCAAATCGTCGATGCCGCCGAGAACGGGCGTGCGCCGGATCAACTGGCCGCGATCCGCCATCGAAGGCGACAGGATGCCGATCGGCCGCAAATGCTTGATCGCGCCGTTCTCGAACGCGCGCAGCACGATTTCCGCGTCGGCGGCAAGGCCGATCAGCAGCGCCGGCGCCGCGTCGCCGATCCGCGCCTTGTTCCTGGTGCGCGTGAAGCGAACATAGCGGTAGACGAAACGCGATGCGCACAGAAAAAAGATTTCGAGAAACCAGTAGAGGATGATGGTGATCTTGCCGAACAGGAAGCGGTCGCTCATGTTGCGCGCGACAAAAACGTAGTCCACCACCAGCAGGATCACGCTGAGCACCGTCGCCGCGCGGACGATATTGAAGACGTCCGGCAAGGAAACGAACCGCCATTTCGTGGTGGTCAGATCGAAGAAGTAGCAAACGACCAGGCTCAGGAACAAAAAAGGCGGCAGGATCCCGAGCAGGACGGGAAGGCGGCTGTCGAGCGCCGGGCCTTGGAACCGGAGAAAAAAGCTGATCAGAACCGCGGCCGCGGTCGCAAGCGTATCATGCAGCGCAATCAAGTAATTGCGCGGGGTAAGGTTCGAAATCATAAAGCGGACCATAAAGGCAGTTCCGATTCGCCCGGAGACCAGCGCTATCTCTTTGCTAATACGCTGTTTTCAGATTTAGGCAAGCAACGGGGTCGGCGCGGGGAATCGCGAACCGTTCCAGGTTTCCCGGACGATTCGGCATGCGCTGAGGTCAAAATTGAGGCTGGCGGAGCCACTGGCCCTCCGATCGCCGGCGATTTTCCGATGCCCGGACCTGATCCGGAAGCGGGCGCGGCTCCGCTTCATCTCAGCCGCTCACGCGATCCTTCCGCGATTTGTTGTTGAAGGTGCGGGCGAGAATGACCAGATCGCCGAGGAATGTTCGCTCCTTGACATATTCGGAATCGATGCGGGACAGCTCCTCCGGATCCGACATGTCGACACCAAGGATCTGCGCCTTGCCGGAGATGCCGGGACGGACGGCGAAGACGCCGCGCTCAAGGCGCTTGCTGATGAGTTCGCTCTGGGACGGAAGGCATGGCCGTGGTCCGACCAGGCTCATGTCGCCCCGAACCACGTTCCACAATTGAGGAAGCTCGTCGAGTTTGAAGCGGCGCAGCCACCGGCCGACGGGCGTCACCGATGAGGCATGGATTTCATGCGTCGCGGCGGTGCGCGTCTCCCGATACATCGTTCGGATTTTGTAGCAGGTAAACGGTTCGCAATGGCGACCCACGCGCTGCTGTGCGAACAGGCCGCCGCCCGGTGACGTCAGTCGCACGATCAGGATGAATACCAGAATGGGGCCGCCGAAAATCAGCAACCCGATCACGCTTGCCAGAATATCAAAGCCGCGCTTGATCGCCATCAACAGCATTGTCGGTCGGAAGAACCCTGATGTCTTATCTTGCGATATCCGCTTCCTCAAGAAATTTTTCTCGAAGCCTCTACCGTGCGCGACAAGCCCTCAGCCAGCGAGAACGGCGCGGACCATCCGGTGCTTGATGCCTTGCTGGTGTCGATCACCATGGAGCACGCAACGCTGTCATAGGCTTCGGGACGCCTTGCGAGGGCAAACAGCAGCTTCAGGAGCGGTCGGGGCACGGCGATGAGCCGCGCCGAGACGCCGAGCGCCGTGGCGAGTTGGCGGATGAACTCGGGTGTCGAGACTTGCTGCGGATCCGCGACCTGGAAAATTTCAAACCCTGGCTGCGGATGTAAAAGCTGGTGTTCGATAAAGGAGACGAGGTTTCCAACGAAGATGAAACCACGCCGGTTCCTGATCGCCGCGAACGGAAGCGGGCTGCCGGATTGAACGGCGCGCACGAGCGCTCCGAAATTGCCGGCGGCGCCGTCGCCGTAGACCAGCGGCGGCCGGATCACCGTGATCTTCATCGCGGTGGACCGCGCGAGCTCAGCCAGCCCGTGTTCGGCGGCGGCTTTGCTGGTCGCGTAAATCGTTTTCGGCGCGGGCGGATCGCGCTCGCTGAATGGCGCGCGCCCGTCCGTGCTGGCGCCATTGACCAGAATGGTGCTGAGAAAAACGAAATGACCAACGCCGGCGCGGGCGCAGCATTCGGCAAGCCTCAGCGTCGCGTCGGTATTGAGTGAGGTGTAGGCTTGCGCGTCGCGGCTGCTCGAACGGTTGTGTGCGCGCGCGGCCATATGGATGACGGTCTCGACCCCGGATAGCGCCGGTTCCCAATCGGTGTCCGATGTAAATGATCCGACATCGACATCGTTGGCAGCCGCGCTCGGCTTGCGAACGGCGCGCCGGACGATCCATCCGTGGTTTTCGAGAGACGGACAGAGGTGGCGGCCGATGAATCCGGTGCCGCCGGTAACAAGCGCGATGCGTGCGGTGTTCCGCGATGAGTCTGTCATGGGACCGTGCTGATTCGGGCTTTCGGGCGGAAGCGACCGCGGAGAACGATACATCAAGCCGATCAGCGCCGGTCGAGAAAATTCCGTCCGGCGCTTGTAATTCTCTGAATCAATATGTGTTGAGACGGGGACCGCTGTGGGTTTGCGGCGGCGAGGAACGGCATGTTAAACGTCGCGGCGAAAATCGCGGGTGGCAGCGTCGGGTTCGCGGCGGACCGACGCGCGCCGCCCGGTTTGTTTGAACGATTGAGGCAACCGTGAATATGGCCATGACACCACCGGCGATCCCGTTCATTGACGTGATGGCGCAACGTAAAGCTCTCGGCGACAGGATCGATGCTGCGGTTTCGCGGGTGCTCGCGCATTGTCAATTCATCAACGGCCCGGAAGTTGCGCAACTGGAGGCCGATCTCGCCGCGTTCACCGGGGCGAAGCACGTCGTCGCCTGCGCCAGCGGCACCGACGCCCTGCTGATGGTGCTGCTGGCGAAGGGGATCGGGCGAGGTGACGCGGTGATTTGTCCCTCGTTCACGTTTTGCGCGACGGGAGAGGTGGTCGCGCTTCTGGGCGCGACGCCGGTTTTCGCCGATGTCGATGAGGCGACCTTCAACATCAACATCGCATCGGTGAAGAATGCGATCGCGGTGGCGCGCAAACAAGGACTGAAGCCCAAGGCCATTATTCCGGTCGACTTGTTCGGGCAGCCGGCGGATCATGATTCCATCGCCGCAATTGCCGAGGCGGAAGGTTTGTTCGTGCTGGACGACGCGGCGCAAAGTTTTGGCGCGACCTACAACGGCAAGCCGCTCGGCACCTTCGGGCTCGCGACGGCGACCAGCTTCTTCCCCGCGAAACCGCTCGGTTGCTACGGCGATGGCGGCGCGATCTTCACCGATGACGCGGATTTCGCCGAGACGCTTCGCAGCGTGCGGGTCCACGGCCAGGGCTCGGACAAGTACGACAATGTCAGGCTCGGATTGACCGGACGTCTTGATACGATCCAGGCCGCGATCCTGATCGAGAAATTGCGGATATTCCCCGACGAGATTATCGCGCGCGACCGGGTCGCGGCACGATACAACGCAGGTCTTTCGGATGTCGTGGTGACGCCGCGCGTGGCGCCCGGCTGCACCTCGGTCTGGGCGCAATATACCATTCGCATTCCGCGCGGCACGCGGGAGACGTTCGCCGCCAAGCTGAAAGCGAAAGGCGTGCCGACGGCGGTCTATTATCCCAAGCCGCTGCACCAACAGACCGCGTATCGGATGTTTCCCGTCGCCGGAAACGGCTTGCCTGTCAGCGATCAATTGTCGGATGAGGTCGTGAGCCTGCCGATGCACGCTTATCTCGACAGCGCGGCGCAGGACCGCGTCATCGAGGCGGTGCGGGACGCGCTTGCATAGGCGCTGTTTCGATCCCGAAGGCTGATTTGGTTCGGTTCGGGCCTCTCTGACGCGAGAACCCGTTACGCCGCGCTGGCCTTGCTTTTCTTCGACGTCGCGGTGGTGCCGATTACCTCGTCGATCTCCAGCCGCGCGATGTCGTCGTCGCTCAGACCGAGGACTTCGCCGAGCACCTCGCGGTTGTGCTGGCCCAGCGTCGGGGCCAGGCGGGTGATGGCGTAGGGGTGGCGCGCGTCGCCTTCGCGGTAGGCCACCGACGGCAACAGATGCGGCCCCATATAGGGCCGCACCGCCGGCTGCCAATGGCCGGTCGCCATCAAATGCGGATCGGCGGCGAGATCGACCGGCGCCCGCGCCACGCCGGCGGCGATGCCGGCGGCCTGCAAGGTGACCATCGCGATGTCGGGGCGCACGGTCGCGGTCCAATGCCGGATCGCGATCTCGATGCGGTCCTCCTCGCGCCGGCGGCCGTCCGCGGTCGCGAGCGCCGGGTCGGCGGCGAGATCCGGCCGGTGCATGATGTCGCACAGTTTTGGCCATTCGTCGTCGGAGCGGATCGCCAGCGTGATCCATTGATCCTCGCCGAGGCACGGAAAGCAGCCATGCGGCACGAAGCGCGGATGGCGGTTGCCGATCCGCGGCGGGGTTCGGCCGGTCGCGGCCTGCTCGATAATCGCGGGCGCGGTGAACTGCATGCTGCACTCGACCTGCGACAGGTCGATATGCTGGCCCGCGCCGGTCGCGCGCTGCTGCATGAAGCCGAGCATCAGCGCCGCCGCCGCGCTGACGCCGCCGAGCGGGTCGCCGAGCGCGGTGTGCACCATGGTCGGCGGGTCTTCTTCGCGGCCGGTCACCGAGGGCAGGCCGGACGCCTGTTCCAGCGTCGAGCCATAGGCCCGGCAATCCTTCCACGCGCCGGTGGTGCCGAAGGCCGGCATCGTCACCACCACGAGGCGCGGATTGATCGCAAGCATCGCCGCCGGATCGAGCCCCATGCGCGGCAGGACGTCGGCGGCGTAGTTGTCGATCACCGCGTCGGCGGTCTTTAGCAGCCGCTTGAGCAGGTCGAGCCCGGCCTCCGAGGTCAGATCGAGGGTGATGCCGCGCTTGTTGCGGTTCATCATCTGGAACCAGTAGGTTTTTTCGTAGGTCCGTTCCGGATGGTACGGCCCGCGCGGATCGGTGCCGCGGAACCAGTCGGGATATTGGCACGACTCCACCTTGATGACGTCGGCGCCGAGGTCGCCCATCTGCCGCGTTGCGGTCGGCCCGGCCCAGCCCATGGTCAGGTCGATGATGCGCAGGCCCTTGAGCGGCTGCGGATCGTCCGGCGTGGCGGCCCGCCTCGCTGCCCGCGCGCGGGGCGCGAATGATGCGTCGTCATGCGCGCCGGCCAGCGGCGCGACGCCGTTTGGTTTCGGGCGTGAGCGCGTGAGATATTGCGGCAGCACCGGGGCGTCGAACGATGCCTCGCCGATTCTGACCGGCGCGAAAGCCCCGCGCGTGCGAAACACCGGCTGCGCCAGCAATTCGGCCATGTCGGGGACGATGGCCAGCGGCAGCCGCAATTCGATGCCCTGTTCGAACCATTCGCGCGCGGTTTTCCGCATCAGCACCGGGTGGATGATGTGGCTCAGTTCGTCGGCGTGACGATAGCGCTCGGGGGTGGACGAATAGCGCGGATCGGGACCGAGTTCCGGCAACCCGATCATGGCGCAGAAACTCATCCACTGCGCCGGCGTCACCACGGTGACGCCGAGCCAGCCCTGCTTGGTTGCGAAATTGCCGACCGGGAAGCCGCGCCCGAACCGGTTGACGGCGAGGCGCGGCCGCGTGAAGCCGGACTCCAGCGCCAGCCCGGTGTCGAACTCGCTGATTTGCAGCATCGCCTCGAAGGCGCTGACGGCGAACCGGCGCGCGCCGTGGGCGCGGCCATAGAGTCCGGCCAGACTCGGAATGAAGGCGGTCAGCCCGGCCATCACCGCGATCTGGCCGTCGCGCGGCAACACCGGCGGGCCTTCCGCCGGGCCGACCAGTTTCACCAGGCCGGCGAGACTGTGGCACACCGAATCCGTGGCGGCGTGGTCGCGATAGGGGCCATGTTCGCCGAACCATGAGATCGCGGTGATCGCCAGCGCCGGATCGGCGGTGCGAAGGTCGCTGTGCCTCAGGCGCGAGCTTTCGATGACGGCGGGGGGACGCGCGTCGAGCAGCAGGTCGGCATCGCGCAGCAGCGCGCGCACCCGCGCCGCCTCGGCGTCGACGGCGAGATCGGCGGTGACACTGTGCTTGTTGGTGTTGAGCCAGGCGAAGCCGGCGCTTTCCCTGCGGCCACCGCCTGCATCCACCAGCGGCGCGACGCGCCGCGCCGGATCGCCGCCGGGCGGCTCGATCTTGATGACTTCCGCGCCGAAATCCGAGAACAGCTTGCCGCAATAAGCGAGCGCGTCACCGGAGCCGATTTCCACCACGCGCAAATTCGCCAACGGTAATTCCGGCATCGGGCCCCGCCTTTGTTTTCGTTGCGCGTATAATGTCCGGGCGCCGGGGGCCGTCAAGTCGGGGCCGCCGAGTCGAACAGTCATGCGGGAGTTGGCGCGAAGGCGTCGCCGGTGATAGAGCGGGGCGCGCCGCCGCCGATCCCGCGCGGCCTCGCTCAGGTGGATACACGATGCCCGATCCTCAATTCGTTCTGACCCTGTCTTGCCCGGATCGTCCGGGGATCGTCTCGGCGGTCTCCACCTTTCTCGCCCACAACGGACAGAACATTCTCGACGCGCAGCAGTTCAACGATGTCGAGTCCGACCACTTCTTCATGCGGGTGGTGTTCAATCCCGCCGATCTCGCCGTCAGCCTGTCGTCGCTGCAAACCGGTTTCACCGCCATCGCCGAGCGGTTCGCGATGCGCTGGCTGATGCGCGACCGCGCCGCGCTGCGCCGGGTCATGCTGCTGGTGTCGCAATCCGACCACTGCCTCGCGGATATCCTCTACCGCTGGCGCATCGGGGAACTGGGGATGATCCCCACCGCCATCGTCTCCAACCATCCGCGCGAAACGTTTCGCGGGCTCGATCTCGGCGACATCCCGTTCCACCATTTGCCGGTCACCAAGGAAACCCGCCCCGCGCAGGAGGCCGCCATTTCCGACCTGGTGAAGACGACACGGAGCGATCTGGTGGTGCTGGCCCGCTACATGCAAATCCTGTCGGACGGCCTGGTGGAAGAACTGGCGGGGCGCTGCATCAACATCCACCATTCGTTTTTGCCAGGATTCAAGGGCGCGCGGCCCTACCATCAGGCGCACGCGCGTGGCGTCAAACTGATCGGGGCGACGGCGCATTACGTGACCGGCGCGCTGGACGAGGGGCCGATCATCGATCAGGACGTCGAGCGGATCAGCCATCGCGACGCGCCCGAGGATCTGATCCGCAAGGGCCGCGATATCGAGCGGCGGGTGCTGGCGCGCGCGGTGCGTCACCACCTTCAGGATCGCGTCATCCTCAACGGCAACAAGACCGTCGTATTCATGGACTGACGTGTCGGATTATCGGGCCGGCAGGCTGGCGGCGATGTTGCGCAGCACTTTGCGCGGAAGATCGATCCCCGCCAGCTTCCAGTCCAGCGAACCGCGATGCAGCACGATGGCGGTGGATTCCTCGGGGTCGGCCGATTTGCTGATGCGGATGCTCAGTTGCGCCGGATTGATGTAGTGGATGCGGCCGAACTGGGTGAGAAGGTTGATTTTCTCAAGATCGGTCAGGGACGGCAGCCCGGTCAGCGCGGGCGTCGATTGAGTCTCGGCAAGCCGGCCCGCCTTGAGCAGTTCGGTCAGATTCTCGGGCGTCAGCAGTTTCGTCACCACGGCGTCGGCGACTGAGGCGCCGTAGCCGCCGATCAGCACCCGTTCCATGGAACTGACGCGCCGGCTGGTGCTGATGCGCTCCAGATAGGCGTTCACGATCTGGTCGCTCAGGGAACGGCTGAGGCGGGGAAGATCGGTGCGGGCGACGATGGCGGCGCCGTCGCCGTCGCGGGTGGCCGCCGCCAGGCGGGAGAGGCCGTACAGCGCCGACCCATAATAGACCGCAATGGTCACGGCGGCCGCGATCACGATGCCGATGAACCAGCGCATTTCGTCTCCGTCCGCTCCCGATCAGGCCCGCCAGACCTAGCTCAAGCTACAGCTGATGGGAAATCGATTGTTCGCAAGTGCATCTAACCATTTATTTTATCCATTTTTTTGTGGTTAAAATCCCATTGATGGACGCTCTTTTTGTCTGCCATTTGACGGTTCTGTCGGTATAAGCTGACGGGGCCGCGGGCGGACCATCCGCGCCGGCTCAAAAAAATTGCTGTCCGGAGAGGGTCGCCGAAAGCTCGGCGCGAACACGGACGCTCACGGGAGGAGTTAAGGATGTTCATCCGTCACAAGACGCTGGTTCATGGGGCCGTCGGCGGCCTGCTGCTGCTGGGCGCTTCCGCCTTGGCGGCGCGGGCGGAGGAGACGGTCAAGATCGGTCTGATCGTGCCGATGACCGGCGGTCAGGCATCCACCGGCAAGCAGATCGACAACGCCGTGAAGCTCTACATGCAGCAGCATGGCGATACCGTCGCCGGCAAGAAGATCCAGGTGATTCTCAAGGACGACGCCGCGGTGCCCGACAACACCAAGCGGCTGGCGCAGGAACTGATCGTCAACGACAAGGTCAACATCATCGCCGGTTTCGGCGTGACGCCGGCGGCGTTCGCCGCCGCGCCGCTCGCGACCCAGGCCAAGGTGCCGGAAATCGTGATGGCGGCTGGCACCTCGGTCATCACCGAGCGTTCGCCCTATATCGCGCGCACCAGCTTCACGCTGGGGCAATCCTCCACCATCATCGGCGACTGGGCGGCGAAAAACGGCATCAAGCGGGTGGCGACGCTGACCTCCGACTACGCCCCCGGCCACGACGCGCTGAAATTCTTCAAGGAGCATTTCACCGCGGCCGGTGGCGAGATCGTCGAGGAGGTCAAGGTGCCGCTGGCCAACCCTGACTTCGCACCGTTCCTGCAACGCATGAAGGACGCCAAGCCGGATGCGATGTTCGTGTTCGTGCCGGCCGGGCAGGGCGGCAACTTCATGAAGCAATATGCCGAGCGCGGCCTCGACAAGAGCGGCATCAAGGTGATCGGGCCGGGCGACGTAATGGACGACGACCTGCTCAACGGCATGGGCGACGCCGCGCTCGGCGCGGTGACGGCGCACATCTATTCGGCGGCGCACCCCTCGCAGGTCAACAAGGATTTCGTCGCCGCCTACAAGAAGGCGTTCAACCAGCGGCCGGGCTTCATGGCGGTCGGCGGCTATGACGGCATGCACCTGATCTACGAGGCGCTGAAGAAGACCGGCGGCAAGGCCGACGGCGATTCGCTGATCGCGGCGATGAAGGGCATGGCGTGGGAAAGCCCGCGCGGCCCGATCTCGATCGATCCCGAGACCCGCGACATCGTCCAGAACGTCTATATCCGCAAAGTGGAGAAGAAGGACGGCGAGCTTTACAATATCGAGTTCGAGACCTTCAAGGACGTGAAAGACCCCGGCAAGACGAAGAAATGATCGTCTCTTTCCCTCCCTGTCAGGGGAGGGTGGCTGGCGCGAAAGCGCCAGCCGGGTGGGGTCGAGGCGATGGTGGCGTCGATAGCGTGCGCGAGGAAGTTACGCGCATTGCGGCCGATGGGTTTTCATTTTCGCCGGCAGGCTCCGATCGGCCCATATATCGTCGACTTTGCTTGCCTGCGTCATGGGTTGATCGTTGAAATTGATGGCGGCCAGCATGCGTGGCAACCACACCAACAACGGGACTTGGCCCGAGATGCATTTCTCAATGGCAGAGGTCTTCATATTTTGAGATTTTGGAATTCCGATGTGGATCGAAATATCGACGGTGTGATCGAAACAATCGTTGCGAAATTGTCCGCCCCCACCCCGACCGCCAAAGTGCCGGTCGACCCTCCCCCAAGGGGGGAGGGAAAGAGGTCGTAGCCGCCTGAGATGACCGCGCTTCTCACCATCCTGTTCGACGGCATCGCTTACGGCATGTTGCTGTTCGTGTTGTCGTGCGGGCTGGCGGTGACGCTGGGGCTGATGAACTTCGTCAATCTCGCCCATGGCGCCTTCGCCATGGTCGGCGGCTATGTCTGCGCGGTGCTGGTCAACCAGTCCGGCGTGCCGTTCGTCGTCGCGCTGCCGATCGCCTTCGTCGCCAGCGCGCTGGTCGGCATCGTCATGGAGCAGACGCTCTACAAGCGCCTCTATCACCGCAATCCGCTCGATCAGGTGCTGTTCACCATCGGGCTGGTGTTCATGGCGGTGACGGCGGTGGACTACGTCATGGGGTCGTCGCAGGTGTTCATTCACCTGCCGGAGATGCTGCAAGGCCAGTTCCAGGTTTTCGGCATCGGGATTGGCCGCTATCGCCTGATGATTATCGTGATCTGCGGCCTCTTGACGCTCGGCATTCAGATGACCCTGGCGCACACCCGCTTCGGCAGCCGGTTGCGCGCGGCGGTGGACAATCCGCGCGCCGCCTCCGGTCTCGGCATCAACGTGCCGCAGGTGTTCGCGCTGACCTTCGCGTTCGGCTCGGGGCTGGCCGGGCTCGGCGGCGCGCTTGGCGCGGAAATCCTCGGGCTCGATCCGTATTTCCCGCTCAAGTTCATGATCTACTTCCTGATCGTGGTGACGGTGGGCGGCTCCCAGACCATCACCGGGCCGTTCCTGGCCTCGCTGCTGCTCGGCGTCGCCGACGTCGCCGGCAAGTATTACGTGCCGAAACTCGGCGCCTTCGTCATCTACACGGTGATGATCGCGATCCTGATCTGGCGTCCGAACGGTCTGTTCGGCCGCGTGGCGCAACGGTGAGCGGGTCATGAGGGCAGGGGCGGATCACGGGGTCGGAGAGGCCGTGCTGCGGCGTGCTCGCTGGGGGCCGGGCGAGATCGCGTTCTGGCTGGTCGCGGTGGCGGCGATTGTCGTGTTCTCGGATCGCTACCTGATCCTTACCGAAATGGCCTGGCTCGGGCTGTTCGCGCTGTCGCTCGATCTGATCCTCGGCTATGCCGGCATCGTCTCGCTGGGCCACGCCGCGTTCTTCGGCGTCGGCGCCTATGCCGCCGGACTGCTGGCGGTGCATGGCGTCGTCAAGGAGCCGGTGCTGGCGCTGGTGATCGCCGGGCTCGCCGCCACGGTGCTCGGCTTCGCCACCAGTTTTCTGGTGATCCGCGGTTCGGAACTCAGCCAGTTGATGGTGACGCTCGGCATCGCGCTGCTGCTGCGCGAACTCGCCAACAAGTTCTCCGACATCACCGGCGGTTTCGACGGCTTGCAGGGCATCGTCATCGATCCGATCCTCGGCCTGTTCGCCTTTGATCTCTTTGGCAAGGTCGGCTTCATCTACTGCCTCGCGGTGCTGTTCGTGCTGTTCCTGCTGGCGCGGCTGATCGTGCATTCGCCGTTCGGCCTGTCGCTGCGCGCGATCCGCAATAACCCGCTGCGCGCCGCCGCCATCGGCATCCCGGTCAACCGCCGCTTGATCGCAATCTACACGCTGTCGGCGTTCTATGCCGGCGTCGCCGGCGCCCTGTTCACCCAGACCACGGCGCTGGCCTCGCTCGACGTGTTCTCGTTCGAACGCTCCGCCGACCTTCTGCTGGTGCTGGTGATCGGCGGCGCCGGTTATCTTTACGGCGGCCTGATCGGCGCGGTGGTGTTCCGGGTGCTGCAAGACATGTTCTCGTCGTGGACGCCGCAGTTCTGGCAGTTCTGGATCGGCCTGGTGCTGGTGTTGATCGTGCTGATCGGCCGCGAGCGGATGTATCGCGGCGTGCTGTTCCTGCCGCGCCTCGCCATGCGGCGCATCGCGGCGGCGCGCGGCGGCGCGGCCGCGCCGGATCGGAGCGCGTCATGACCTTCGCGCTGGAAACCGTCGGCCTCGACAAGCAGTTCGGCGGCCTGCACGTCACCCGCGACCTGTCGCTGAAGATTTCCGCCGGCGCGCGCCACGCCCTGATCGGCCCCAACGGCGCCGGCAAGACCACGGTGATCAATCTCCTGACCGGCGTGATCCGGCCCAACGGCGGCAGAATCCTGCTGGAGGGCGCGGATATCACCGGCCTGTCGGTGCAGGCGCGGGTGCGGCGCGGGCTGTCGCGGACCTTTCAGATCAACCAGCTTTACGCGGATCTGACGCCGCTGGAGACCATCGGGCTCGCGGTGTCGGAACGGCTCGGCCATGGCGGCGACTGGTGGCGGCGCATGGGAACGCGCGCCGATGTCAACGCCGAGATCGCCGAAAACCTCGCGCGCTTTCATCTGCTCGACGTGATGAACGAGCCGACCGGGACGCTGCCCTACGGCAAGCAGCGGCTGTTGGAGATCGCGCTCGCCATCGCCACGCGGCCGCGCGTGCTGCTGCTGGACGAGCCGGCGGCCGGCGTGCCGCAGAGCGAGCGCCACGATATTCTCGCCGCCGTCGCCGCGCTGCCGCGCGAGGTGACGGTGCTCCTGATCGAGCACGACATGGACCTCGTGTTTTCTTTCGCCGATCGTATCTCGGTGCTGGTCAGCGGCGCCATGCTGGTCGAGGGCACGCCGAATGAGGTGTCGCGTGACCCGCGCGTCAAGGCGGTCTATCTCGGCGAGGGTTTTGATGCGTGAACTGCTGAGCATCGAGAATCTTCGCGCCGGTTACGGCGATGCGGTGGTGCTGTCCGACCTCACCCTGAAGCTCGCCGACGGCGAGGTGCTGGCGCTGCTCGGCCGCAACGGTACCGGCAAGACCACGTTGATCAACTCCATCGTCGGCGCGACGCGCCGCTTCGGCGGCGTCATCCGGCTCGGCGACACCGACCTGACGCGGCTGCGCTCGGATCAGCGCGCCCGCGCCGGCATCGGCTGGGTGCCGCAGGAGCGCGATATCTTCCGCTCGCTCACCGTCGAGGAAAACATGACGGCGGTGGCGCAGCCGGGTGCGTGGGACGTGGAGCGCGTCTACACCCTGTTCCCGCGCCTGAGAGAGCGGCGCGGGAATTTCGGCAATCAGCTCTCCGGCGGCGAGCAGCAGATGCTGGCGATCGGCCGCGCCTTGACGCTCAATCCCAAGGTGCTGCTGCTCGACGAGCCGACCGAGGGACTGGCGCCGATCATCGTCGATGAATTGCTGGCGGCGCTCGGCCAAATCACCCGCGCCGGCGGCATCTGCGCGATCATCGTCGAGCAGAACGCCCACAAGATCCTCCGGCTTGCCGACCGCGTGGTGATCCTCGATCGCGGCACCATCGTTCACGAGGCGTCGAGCGCGGCGTTGCAGGCTGACCCCGCGCCGTTGGAGCGATTTCTGGGCGTCGGGGGCGGGGCGTGACCTGAAACGTCATTGCGAGGAGCAACGCGACGAAGCAATCCAGTTCTTTCTTGTCGCCTCCGGATTGCTTCGCTACGCTCGCCATGACGGGTAAAAACTCAAGGTATCGCGAGGAAAAAATGCAAAGAACAAAACCGCCGTTCCGCGCCGACGAGGTCGGCAGTCTGCTGCGCCCGCCGCGCATCAAGGAGGCGCGCGCCAAGCTCGAAAAAGGCGAGATCTCGGCCGACGAACTGCGCAAGATCGAGGACAGCGAGATCGAGAAGGCGGTGCAGAAGCAGGCGTCGATCGGCCTGAGGCTCGCCACCGACGGCGAGTTTCGCCGCTCGTGGTGGCACTTCGATTTCCTGAAAAGCCTGACCGGCTGCGAATTGTTTCACCCCGATCTCGGCATCCAGTTCGCCGGCGTTCAGACCCGCCACGACGCGGTGCGCGTCATCGGCAAGGTCGATTTCCCCGACGACCATCCGATGCTCGATCACTTCCGCTTCCTGAAGAAACACGCCGACGCGGCCGGCGTCACCGCCAAGATGACGATTCCCTCGCCGGCGGTGCTGCATTTTCGCGGTGGCCGCAACCTGATCTCGAAGGAAGTCTATCCCGACCTCGAACCGTTCTTCGAGGATCTCGGCAAGACCTACCGCAAGGCGGTGAAGGCGTTCTACGACGCCGGTTGTCGCTATCTGCAATTCGACGACACCGTGTGGGCCTATCTGTGCTCGGAGGAAGAGCTGAAGAAGTCGCGCGAGCGCGGCGACAACCCGGACGGCTTGCAGGAGATTTACGCCCGCGTCATCAACTACGCCATCGCCGAGCGCCCGGCTGATATGACCATCACCACCCATGTCTGCCGCGGCAATTTCCGCTCGACCTGGATTTCGTCCGGCGGCTACGAGCCGGTGGCGGAAACGCTGCTCGGCAAGATCAACTACGACGGCTACTTCCTCGAATATGATTCCGACCGCGCCGGCGGCTTCGAGCCACTGCGCTTCCTGCCCAAGGGCAACAAGGTGGTGGTGGTCGGCGTCATCACCTCGAAGTTCGGCGAACTCGAAAGCCGGGAGGCGATCAAGGCGAGGATCGCGGAGGCCGCGAAGTTCGCGCCGCTGGAGCAGCTCGCGCTGTCGCCGCAATGCGGCTTCGCCTCGACCGAGGAGGGCAACGTGCTGTCCGAGGACGAGCAATGGGCCAAGCTCAAGCTCGTCGTCGATATCGCCAACGAGGTGTGGGGAGTCTGAAGCCCTGGCGCGCCGGAAGATGGCGCGCGGTTGAATCTCGATCGGGGCCGGTGACAGGCGTTTGCTTCGTGGGAAGATCGTGGTAGAGGATCGCCGCTAGCGATTTTCTGCCCACTGTTTTAGCCCACTCGCGCGCTGCCCACCGGCTCCGATGAAACACGACCAGCTCCTCGGCCAGATCACCGATTTCTGCCGTCAGGCGGAGATGGCGGAATCGACTTTCGGCCGCCGCGCCGTCAACGACGGCAAGCTGGTGGCGCGGCTGCGCGAGGGCAAGCGCATCACCATCGACACGCTGGAGCGGATCCAGCTCTACATCGCCGCCAACACGCCCGGCGGCGCGCCGCCGCCGCGCGAACCGGACGCGCCGATCGAGCGGCGCGATCCGCGCGCCAATTTCCGCTTTTTCGAGAACCGGCAGAAATACCTGCTGTTCGTTCACACCTGTAGCGAGAAGCGGGTGATCGCCGACCGCATCGCCATGGAGCTGGGCAGCCTGCATCCGCGGCCGCCGGCGCTGCGGCTGTTCGACGCCGGCTGCGGCGACGGCACCGTGCTGGCGCGGGTGCTGCGGGCGATGCATGGCCGCTATCCGCATGTGCCGTTCTACGTCGCCGGCAAGGAACTGAGCCTTGAGGACGTCAAGCTGACGCTCGATAAGCTGCCGGACCGGCTGTTTGAGCATCCGTCGTCCGTTTTCGTGCTGACCAACATGCACTATGCCGAGGCGCCGTGGCTGGCGCCGCGCGCCGCCGCGGCCGCCGCCGGCATGGTCTGGCAGGAGGTGGCGCTGCGCGGTCATTCGGCCGGCGAGTTCGAGGCCCAGATCGCCGAGTTGCAACCGTTCCTTCAGGAGAACTGGCGCGCCGGCGTCAGCGAGCGCTCGGGGATGCCGGTCTACGAGCGGCCGGTGGTGCTGATTCTCTATCGCGAGGACCATCAGTTCCTGCTCGACCAGGTGATCCCGCGCGCCGGCCGCGCCGAGGCCAATTTCGATCTGATCATCGCCTCGCAACCCTACCGCGCGAAATCCTCGGAAGCCTTCCGCGCCAAGCGCATCGTCGCGCCCCTGGCGCGGGCGCTGCGGCCCGGCGGCCGCATGATAGGAATTCATTCTCACGGCAGCGATCCGGGGATGGAAATCGTCCAGGCGGTGTGGCCGGGAGAAAATCCGTTTCCGGTCAACCGTCACGAATTGCTGCGCGCCGTCAAATACGAGCTGGGGTCGGCCGCGCGCGACCTCAATTTTAATGCCTATTCCGATAGCCGTTCGATCTTCCGATATGATATGGAGGCGCTGCCCCACGAGGTCACCGGACCGATCGGGACATCGACGGCCTTCGCGGCCTGGAACGCGGCGGTCTATGTCGCCCAGATCGAGGACGACCGCCTCACGGAAATCACCCAAAACGGCGGTTATCTCGATGCAACGCGGGATGTTCTGCGCAAGTACAACGGGCTGTGGTTTTACGATGAATCCTACGTCATCTCGCGCCGTCGCGACTGACATTTCAGGACAACATGGAGAGAGCCGCTCATGAGGAGCGGACGACAAGAGGTTGATTTGATGCGCGCGTCTTATCTGTTCACCAGCGAATCCGTTTCCGAAGGTCATCCCGACAAGGTCTGCGACCGGATTTCCGACGAGATCGTCGATCTGTTCTTCCGCGAGGGGCCGAAGGCGGGCATCGATCCGTGGGCGATCCGCGCCGCGTGCGAAACGCTCGCCACCACCAACAAGGTGGTGGTCGCCGGCGAAACCCGTGGCCCGGCCAGCGTCACCAACGATCAGATCGAGCAGGTGATCCGCGACGCGATCAAGGACATCGGCTACGAGCAGGACGGCTTCCACTGGAAAACCGCCGACATCGAAATCCTGCTGCACCCGCAATCCGCCGACATCGCGCAGGGCGTCGATGCGTTGCAGCCCGGCACCAACAAGGAGGAGGGCGCCGGCGACCAGGGCATCATGTTCGGCTACGCCACCAACGAGACGCCGGAGCTGATGCCGGCGCCGCTGCACTACGCGCACCGGATCCTGCGGCTGATTTCCGAGGCGCGCCACGCCGGCAAGGAGAAGGTGCTCGGCCCCGACTCCAAGAGCCAGGTGACCGTGCAATACGAGAACGGCAAGCCGGTCGGCGTGCGCGAGATCGTCGTTTCGCATCAGCATCTGATCGAGGACATGACCTCGAACCAGGTGCGCGAGCGGGTCGAGCCTTACGTCCGCGCGGCGCTGCCGGAGGGCTGGATCACCGACAAGACCATCTGGCACGTCAACCCGACCGGCAAGTTCTTCATTGGCGGTCCCGACGGCGACACCGGCCTCACCGGCCGCAAGATCATTGTTGATACTTACGGCGGCGCGGCCCCGCACGGCGGCGGCGCGTTCTCCGGCAAGGATCCGACCAAGGTCGACCGCTCGGCCGCCTACGCCGCGCGCTATCTCGCCAAGAACATCGTCGCCGCCGGCCTCGCCGACAAGGCGACGCTGCAACTGTCCTACGCCATCGGCGTGGCGCGGCCGCTGTCGATCTACATCGACACCCACGGCACCGGAAAGGTGTCCGAGGATCGGCTGGAGAAGGCGGTGGCGGAATCGATGGATCTGACCCCGCGCGGCATCCGCAAGCATCTCGATCTCAACAAGCCGATTTACGCGCGCACCGCCGCCTACGGCCATTTCGGCCGCACCCCGGACGCCGACGGCGGCTTCTCCTGGGAGAAGACCGACCTCGCCGAAGCGCTGAAGAAGGCGGTGTAGTGCGAAGCCCTTCACCTCTCCCCGCAAGCGGGGAGAGGTCGGATCGCCTGGGGCGATCCGGGTGAGGGGCGACCGAGCCGATTGCAATGCAGTGAGCGCGGTTACGGCAATGTCGTTGCCCCTCACCCCAACCCTCTCCCCGCGCGCGGGGAGAGGCAGTACACCGCAACCCGAAGGGATACTAACGAATGACCACCGCCACCGCGAAAGCGCCCGCCGGATTCACCGATTACATCGTCGCCGACATCGGGCTCGCCGATTTCGGCCGCAAGGAACTGTCGCTGGCCGAGACCGAGATGCCGGGGCTGATGGCGACCCGCGAGGAATACGGCCCCAAGCAACCGTTGAAGGGCGCGCGTATCGCGGGCTCGCTGCACATGACGATCCAGACCGGCGTGCTGATCGAGACGTTGAAGGCGCTCGGCGCCGACATCCGCTGGGTGTCGTGCAACATCTATTCGACGCAGGACCACGCCGCCGCCGCCATCGCCGCCGCCGGCATTCCCGTGTTCGCGGTGAAGGGCGAGACGCTGACGCAATACTGGGACTACACCGCAAAGCTGTTCGACTGGCACGGCGGCGGCCATCCCAACATGATCCTCGACGACGGCGGCGACGCCACGCTGCTGATCCATCTCGGCGTCCGCGCGGAGAAGGGCGACACCGCGTTCCTCGACAAGGCGGGCTCCGAGGAAGAGGAAGTGCTGTTCGCGCTGATCAAGCGCCTGCTCAAGGACAAGCCGAAAGGCTGGTTCGGCGCGGTCGCGGCCTCGATCAAGGGCGTCTCCGAGGAAACCACCACCGGCGTGCATCGCCTCTATGAAATGCAGAAGGCCGGCACGCTGCTGTGGCCGGCCATCAACGTCAACGATTCGGTGACCAAGTCGAAGTTCGACAACCTCTATGGTTGCCGCGAATCGCTGGTCGACGGCATCCGCCGCGGCACCGACGTGATGATGTCGGGGAAGATCGCGATGGTCGCGGGCTTCGGCGATGTCGGCAAGGGCTCGGCGGCCTCATTGCGGCAGGCCGGTTGCCGCGTCATGGTCTCGGAGATCGATCCGATCTGCGCGCTTCAGGCGGCGATGGAAGGCTATCAGGTGGTGACCATGGAGGATGCGGCCCCGCTCGCCGATATCTTCGTCACCGCCACCGGCAACAAGGACATCATCACCATCGACCACATGCGCGCGATGAAGGATCGCGCCATCGTCTGCAACATCGGCCACTTCGACAACGAGATTCAGGTCAACACCCTGAAGAACCTGAAGTGGGACAACATCAAGCCGCAGGTCGACGAGATCACCTTCCCCGACGGCAAGCGCATCATCCTGCTGTCGGAAGGCCGCCTCGTGAACCTCGGCAACGCCATGGGTCATCCGTCCTTCGTGATGTCGGCGTCGTTCACCAACCAGACGCTGGCGCAGATCGAACTGTTCGCCAACAACAAGGACGGCAAGTACAAGAAGGAAGTCTACGTACTGCCGAAGTCGCTGGACGAGAAGGTGGCGCGGCTGCATCTCGCCAAGATCGGCGTCAAGCTGACCGAACTGCGCAAGGATCAGGCCGATTACATCGGCGTCAAGCAGGAAGGCCCGTACAAGGCGGATCACTACCGCTACTGAGGCCATCCCTCTTTCGGCTCGCTCGAAAGAATGTACGCAGGAGCAAACAACCTCGGCGTCGCCCCGCGCTAGCGGAGACGACGCCGAAATTGTTCGATGGCGTGCCGCGCCCGGCGGCGCGTCGGTTAAGTCTGCGCGCCTTCGTCCCATTCGGCGGCCAGCGGGGCGACGATCTCGCAGATGACGCCGGCCGGAGCGTAGGTGATCTTGACCTCGCCCTTGAGTTCGAGGGCCAGCAGGCGTTCGATCAACTGCGATCCGAATCCCCGGCGGCTCGGTGGCGAGACCTTGGGACCATCCTGCTCCTGCCAACAGAAGATCAGGGTGGGACGGTCGCCGTGCTGGATGCGCCAGTTGATGCTGACCTTGCCGGTGGGAATTGAAAGCGCGCCGTATTTGGCCGCGTTGGTCGCCAATTCATGGAGCGCCAGATTCAACGCCATCGCGGATTTCGGCGACAGCCGCAGATCCGGCCCCTCGATCATGAACCGCTGGCGTCCGTGCATCGTCAGAATATGCGCGACGATGTCTTGCAGGTCCGCGCCGTCCCATTTCTCGCGCGTCAAGAGATCATGGCCCTTCGCCAGGGCCAGCAGACGCGCCTCGAATTTGCGGAAATCCTCGCTTTCGGCGCTATCGCCGTGGAAGCTTTGCCGGGCGATCGCGAGCACGGTCGAAAGGTTGTTCTTGAGCCGGTGCTTCATCTCGCGCAGCAGCGTGCGCTGCAAGACTTCCGCAGCTCTGCGGCCGGTGATGTCACGGGCGATTTTCGAGGCGCCGATGATGTCGCCACGATCGTTTCTGACCGGCGAGATGGTCAGGGAGATATCGACCAGGCCGCCGTCCTTGCGGCGGCGGATCGTCTCGAAATGCTCGACCCGCTCGCCCTTGCGCAGCCGCGCCAGAATGTCGGGCTCCTCGCTCTGCCGATCTTCCGGGATCAGGATGGTGATGGACTTGCCGACAACTTCATCGGCGGTATAGCCGAACAGCCGTTCCGCTCCGGCGTTCCAACTGGAAATGATGCCGTCGAGATTTTTGCTGATGATCGCATCGTCGGATGACTCGACGATCGCGGCGAGATGCTGCTCGGCGGCGATCCGCTGGGTTGTTTCCTCGACGATGCACAGGACGCCCGCGACGCCGCCGGACGGATCATAAACCGGCGAGCAGGCCATATCGAAGTAAACGGTTTCCGGCTCGCCGCGTCGCTTGATCGTGAGCGGCCGATCCTTGGCGGATACCGTTCCGCCGGTGGTCAGAACCCGCCCGAGCAGCGGTTCGATCTCGGCCCAGCTGTCCCGGGCCGGGCGCCCCAGCGCCGTGGGATGCTGGTCGCCGATGGTCGGCGCATAGGCATCGTTATACAGCGCCACGAATTGCGGACCCCAAAACAGCACGATGGGGACGCCAGCGGGCAGCATCAGCCCGACGGCGGATTTCAGATGCGCGGGCCAGCCTGACATCGGGCCCAGGCCGGTCGTGGACCAATCGAACGCGCGAATCAGCGACCCCGTTTCGCCGCCGCGAAAGGGAAAAGCCTCGTGGTTGTTTTCCGGGTCTTCCGGCTTGGCGTGGGGCACGGTCTCTCAACGTCTCGTTGGATCGCCGTAGCTTTGCATAACGACCGCCCGAATGGAACGGCGAAGCGAGATATCAGACTTGTCCCACTCGGGTCTAGGGCCATCACCCGGGTCGATGTCGACGTCGGCGCGGGAACGGGATGAGCCTTAAAACTTTATTTCCTTCAGCGGCGAGGAGGACGACATGCAGCACAAGCTCTTGAATGACAGCAACGGACAGCGGACGTTCGCGGTCATTCTCGAAACCGGCGATGAGGTGCAGGCCAGCATGAAGACGTTCATCGCGGCGGAAGGTATTCGAGCGGCGCAGTTCACCGCGATCGGAGCCTTTCGCGACGTGGTGTTGCGGTATTTCGAATGGGACTCGAAACAGTATCGCGAGACCGCCATTCACGAGCAGGTGGAGGTTGCCTCGCTGATTGGCGACGTCGCAACATCGCCCGCCGGGGAGCCCTCGGTGCATATCCATGTGGTCGTCGGACGGCGGGATTGCACGGCGCTGGCCGGCCACCTCGGCGAGGCTCATGTGCGGCCGACGCTGGAAATTCTGCTTAACGAGAGCCCCTCGCATCTGCAAAAGCGCTTCGATCGGGAATCCGGTCTTGCGCTCATTCGGATGCCCTGAACGGCGCGTGATCAGATCCGCCGTTTCAGAGACAGCGCGTCGGCGGGGGCGGCGCTTTTCTGATCGTTGTCGAAATAGGCATAGACATCGAAGCCGCGCCGCTTCCAGGTCAGGAAGTCGTCGGCCCAGCCGCGCAGGGTTTGCTCGCTATAGTGCCCCTTGTAATGGCCGCCCGGCCCGTGCCCGCGGACATAGACGAAATCGGCCGTGCGCTCCCACGGCGATGGCGCGTCGCGATGATCTGAAATGCACAGCGCGATGTTGCGGTCCGCCAGCAATCGCATGGTCCGCGGCGTGTACCAGCTTGGATGACGGAATTCGACGGTATATCGCCGTGTCCGGCGCAGAAGCTTGAGGAAGCGGGCCAGCCGTTCATGGTCCGCCGTCATGGTCGGCGGCAGTTGAAACAGCACCGGCCCGGCTTTTTCGCCGAGCAGGGACAGGCGCTGATCCATGAGCTTCACACTGTCCGCCGATGCTGGCGACAGACGCCGCCAGTGGGTGATGAAGCGGGACGCCTTCCAGGCGAAGACAAAATCGTGCCCGGTGCGATCGCGCCAGGATGTCACGGTTTGCGTCGATGGCATCCGGTAGAACACGCCGTTGAGTTCGGTGGTTCCGAACTGCGACGCATAATAGGAAAGCTGGTGTTTCACCATCAATCCGGACGGAAAGAACGGTCCGCGCCATGACGCGTAGTGCCAGCCAGAAGTGCCGATGCGAATCATGGCCATGGGATGACCGCTATTTGGGATCGATGAGGTTCAATTCACCGCCGCTTGGGACGTTCCTGCCGTGACGCCGACGCAACCACGCCGCCATCCCGGCGTTGTCAGTCGGGGGCGTGCGAGGTGTGTCATGGTCGAGATGAAGGAACTGATCCGTCAGGCGGACGACTTGCGCGAGCGCGCAAAGCACGAGGAGGATCCGCATATCCGCGACCGGCTGAACCGGATGGCGGATACCTACAGCCATATGGCCGAAATCGAGGCAGGCGCCGCGCCGCCATCGGTCCACGGGCTGATGGATGTCTTGACGGATGTCGGCGCGGGCAAACCGGCCAAGCCGTCATCAGCGGATGATTCCGTTGCGGCGCCGAGCGCGGCCACGATGAAGCAGACCAACGAGCCGTGGCGACAGCCGGTCGAGAAGGAGCAGAAGCCAGGCCGCGTCTCGGCCGACGCGCTCGAACGCTGGCAAAAGACCAGCACGCACTAGCCTTGCGGCTTGAGTCTTGAGCGTTGCAGCCTGGGCGCGACCTACGTCGCTTCCTCGCCGGCCAGCCGTGCCTTGCTGGCGATGCGTTCAACGGATTGATCGCCGATCTTCTCCGCCTTGGCGCGCATCTCGCACTGGGCGCGAATAGCCTCAAGCTCCTCCTCCGTGAGGTGCTCGATCCCCACGAACATATTGTGCGCGGCGCTGACCCTGATGAGTTCGTCCAGCTTGACCTGAATCGCCGCGCTATCCCGGTTCTGCGAGCTCTGAATCAGAAACACCATCAGAAAGGTCACGATGGTGGTCCCGGTGTTGATTACGAGTTGCCATGTGTCGGAATAGTGGAAGACGGGTCCCGATATCGCCCAACCGATCACGATCAACGCCGCCAGAACGAACGTCGACGCCCGGCCGGCCGCTTGCGACGTCCAGTTGGCAATTTTTGCGAAGACGCGGGCCGCCGTGCTGTTGTCGTCAGGACTACGTTCGTCGTTGCTCATGTCAGCGTCATGACTTCGATGATTTGGAAGACTTCTTCTTGGAAGCCTTCTTTTTGGACGTCTTCTTCTTGGCGGTCTTTTTCGAGGCTGCCTTCTTGGGGACTTTCTTTCCCTTCTTTCGCGCCTTCGACAGGCCGATCGCGATGGCCTGCTTGCGGCTCTTCACCTTGCCGCCCTTGCCGCCGGGGCCGCTTTTGGCGGTGCCCTTTTTGTAGCGCTTCATCTCCTTCTTCACGTCGCTTCCCGAGCTTTTTGAATAGCGGCGCTTGGTGGCTTTCTTCGCTTTCTTGGCCATGAGGTCCTCGGAACCATTTCAACCGCCATTTGCAACTCGCGGCGATGACAAGAGTTCCCACGCGACGTTTCCTCGCCCGGAAATGGCGGTGGAACGTCGTCGTGACTGGCTTGTTGTCCGACGTAATCAGCGAATGGTTAGGAGATGGAGATGCAAAATCGGTTGATGACATCGGTCGCGATATTGACGCTCCTCGCAGGGTCGAGCGCGGCTTTCGGGCAGGACACGGGAGTAAAAGGCACGCAGGGAGGCGCCGCCCAGCATGCGCCGTCGACGCCGCCGCAATCCGGCTCCGGCGCGCCGACGCAGATGAACAGAAGTCAGCCCTCTGCGCCGGGGCAGGACTCGACCCGATCCGGCGAGGGCGAGAGAGGGACACGGCACAACGCGCAGGACGCGCACCCCGACGGGGCGAGGGGAAAAGGCGATCGGATGAAAAGCTCCGATTCCGACCGTCACAAGAATAACGACCGCATGAATGCGGAGCAGCGGCGCGGCAACGAAACGGGTCGCGATAATACCCAGCACTCGACAACGGGACAGGCCGGCGCCGGCGCCAAGCTTTCCACCGAGCAACGAACCAGGATCACCACCGTCATTCGTGAGCAGCGGGTTCAGCCTGAGACCAACATCAATTTCAATGTCTCGGTCGGCACCCATGTGCCGAGGAGCGTGCATTTCCATCCGCTCCCGACAGAAATCGTCACGATCTATCCCGATTGGCGCGGATATGAATTCTTCCTCGTCCGGGGAGACATCATCGTGGTCAATCCGCGCACGCTGGAAATCGTGGCCGTCCTCCCGGCGTGAGCGCCGGTCTCCGGGCATGGAACGATCATCCCGCACGGGATTTCTTCTTTCAGAACTGGAGAGACGCGATGGAAGCCGGTTACCCGCGCCCGCCTTATCCACCCCAGCAACAGCCGATGCCGGGCGACACCACGCGCATGGATCCCGTGCCGGACCACGGGGAGAGCAGCTACAAAGGTTCGGGCCGGCTTGCCGACAAGCGCGCCGTCATCACCGGCGGCGACAGCGGAATCGGGCGCGCGGTCGCGCTGGCGTATGCCAGGGAAGGTGCGGACGTGCTGATCGCTTACCTCAGCGAGGACGACGACGCGCGGGAAACCGCGAGGCTGGTTCAGGAGGCGAAGCGGAAAGCGGTGCTGGTTCGTGGTGACATCCGGCATCCGGAGCATTGTCGCGCGATCATCGACCAAGCCATGTCAGAATTGGGTGGCGTCGATATTCTGGTCAACAACGCCGCGCATCAGGCTTCGTTCGCCGATCTCCAGGACATCGCGGACGACGAGTGGGAGCTGACTTTCCAGGTCAACATCCATGCGATGTTCTATCTGACAAAGGCCGCCGTGCCGCATATGAAGCCCGGCGCGTCGATCATCAACACTGCCTCGATCAATTCCGATGATCCCAATCCGACGCTGCTGCCCTATGCCACCACGAAGGGGGCGATCCATAATTTCACCGCCGGCCTCGCGCAACTGCTGGCGGCGAAAGGCATTCGGGTCAACGCGGTCGCGCCGGGTCCGATCTGGACCCCGCTGATCCCCTCGACGATGCCGCCTGAAGCGGTGAAGACATTTGGCAAGAACACGCCGATGAAGCGCGCCGGGCAGCCGGCGGAGCTTGCGACGGCTTATGTCATGCTCGCCGATCCGCTTTCCAGTTACGTCTCGGGCGCGACGGTCGCCGTCACGGGCGGCCGGCCGTTCCTCTAAAGGAGTAAAATGCGATGGCTGCACGTCTGATCGATGCAAGTCACAAGGGAAGCGGACAACTGGGCGATACCACGCCGCGCTTGAGCGAAGACGATATCCAGCGCGAGATGTTCGGTCCGCGCGGCGTGCCCGGCCAACCTGATCCGGCGCGAATGGTGCCTCAGCAGGAGAAGAACACACCGAAACACATCGACCCCGGGCATACCTCTTAACCACGGCAGCAAGAAAGACGAAGCAGATGGGTCTGGCCAGCTATGCGATCACCCCGATTGCCGGCCGGTGGAGCGTGCTCCACGACGGCGAGGCGGAGGGTGACTACGTCACCAAGGAAGCCGCGTTCGAGGCGGCGGTCGCGGCGGCCTCGCTCGCGATCCGCGAGGGCCACGAGGTCCACGTCAGCGCCCCCGGCGTCACGCCGGATCATCCGTCGACCACCACGGGCTGACCGATAGGGGCCGGGTGCGGCCGCGCGCGTGGCGTGGGGCGCATCTGGCTGGGGCGGGAGGGATCGAACCTCCGTATGGGGGAATCAAAATCCCCTGCCTTACCGCTTGGCTACGCCCCAACAGGCCGGCGGATCGCGGCCTTCGCCGTCGCGTAATCCCGCTCCGGCGAAGGTCTGTCTATAGAGAGACGCCGCCGAGTTCAACCGTCACCTCCGGTCATCCGATACCGTTATGAGGAGCGGTGGAACGGTTTCGCCGGCGGCCGGCGCGGGGCGCGGCAAAGCATCTCCGATCGCGACGAAATTCGAAATTCCCATCCATTGCCGGCGCACCGCTTCTGCAACACGATTAGGTGGCATCGAGGACGGCGGAGCCGGAATGTTGGCGGAGTGGTATGACGCGGAAGGCGGAATTGTTCCGCGCGCCTGGATCGGGCGCCGTCGTGCCGGCGCGGCGCGATCAAGGCGCGTCGGGCCGGTTGTGCTCTGGCTGGTGGTGGCGCTGATCGTGCTGGCCCGCATCGCCTGCTTTTCGGCGGAGCGGGCGTCGGAACCGGCCGCCGCGAGCCCCCGCCCGGTCGACGTCAGGTGACCGTCGCGCCGGCCAGACCCGGAATGATCGTCCGGTCGCCGAGCATTTTCTCGAACGCGCGCGCGGCCGGCACGGCGACGCGGCCCGGCGAGGTCAGCCGCCACAGGCTGCGCGCGATAGTCATGCCTTGCAGCGGGATCCGTGTCAGCCGACCCTGGCCGGTCTGATCGACGATCGCCGCCTCCGACACGATCGAAACGCCAACGCCGGCCGCGACCACCTGCTTGATCGCCTCGGTGCTGCCGATCTCCAGCGTGCGGGTCGGCTCGATGCCATGCGACGCCAGCGCCTGAGCCACCACTTCGCGGGTGCCGGAGCCGGGCTCGCGGATAATCAGAATCTCGTCTTCAAGCCGCTTCGGATCGATCGGCCGCGTCTCACGGGCGAAGGCGTGGTCCGGCGCGACGATCAAGGCCATGACGTCGGTCTGCCAGGCCACCGCCGTCAGTCCGCGCACCTCGATCGGGCCTTCGACCAGGCCGATATCGATATCCTGACTGGCCATCTGCTCGGCGATGTCGCGGGTGTTGGCGCTCACCAGAACCAGATCGACGCCGGGATGGGCGCGGTGGAAGGCGCCGAGATAGCGCGCCAGCATGTAGGTCGCGATGGTGGTGGAGGCGCCGATCCGCAGCGATCCGTTGTGCAGGCCGCGCAGCGCCGACAATTCGTCCTCGGCGGCGCGCTCCGTCGCGAACAGCGCCTCGGCGTGGCGCGCCAGCGCGAGGCCCTCGTCGGTCGGCACCACGCCCTTCGGGGTGCGATTGAGCAGGCGGCAGCCGACCTGCAGTTCGAAATCCCGCACGCCCTTGGAGATGGCCGGCTGGCTGATGTTCAGCGCCTCGGCGGCGCGTGAAAAACTGCCGGTCCGGACCACCGCGGCGAACATCCTGAACAAATGGAGGTTGAGCGACATAACCTAACTCTATCGGCGTATGAGAGAATAATATTTTCAATCGCGGCGGCTGTAACGCATATTCCTTCACATTGAAGGATATTTTCGGACGTGTCAGACCAACTCGGCGCCGCCGGCCGGCCCGCCACCCCATCCACGCTCTTGACCAGGATCGCCGCGCGGTTGCCCGGCATCGCGTTGTGCGCCGCCGTCACCGCGCTGGCGATGGCCGTTCAGGCGGTTCAGGAGCGCACGCTCGGGCATCCTTATCTGGAGGCCATCGTCATCGCGATTCTGCTCGGCATGGCGATCCGCTCGGCGTGGACGCCGGGGCCGCGATGGCGCGCCGGCATCGCCTACAGCGCCAAGCAACTGCTGGAGGTCGCGGTGGCGCTGCTGGGCGCGTCGGTGACCTTCGCGGTGATCGCCGCGTCGGGCCTGGCGCTGCTGGCGGCGATCGTCACCATCGTGGTGCTGTCGCTTTTGGTGAGTTACGGCATCAGCCGCGCGCTCGGGCTTTCGCCGCGGCTCGCCATCCTGGTCGCCTGCGGCAATTCGATCTGCGGCAATTCGGCGATCGCGGCGGTCGCGCCGGTGATCGATGCCACGCCGGACGATATCGTCTCGTCGATTTCGTTCACGGCCATTCTCGGCGTCATCATCGTGCTGGGACTGCCGATCCTGGTGCCGCTGCTGGCGCTGTCGGAAACCCAATACGGCATTCTCGCCGGGCTCACCGTCTACGCGGTGCCGCAGGTGCTGGCGGCGACGATGCCGGTGGGGCTGGTCGCCATGCAGATCGGCACGCTGGTGAAACTGGTGCGGGTGATGATGCTGGGACCGGTGGTGGCGTGCATTGCGCTCGGCGCGCGCCGGTTCGCGCGCGGCGGCGAGGGCCATGCGGCGCGGCTCGGCTTCTTCAAGGCGGTGCCGTGGTTCATCATCGCGTTCTTCGTGCTGGCGGCGTGCCGTTCGTTCGCGCTCATTCCCGACGCGGCGGTCGCGCCGATCCAGAGGCTGGCCAGCATTCTCACCGTGCTGTCGATGGCGGCGCTCGGCCTCGGCGTCGACCTGCGGGTGATCGGCGAGGTCGGCGCCAAGGTCACCGCGGCGGTGACGCTGTCGCTGGTGTTTCTGGTCGGCGCGGGCCTGTTGCTGGTCGGTGTCGTGCTGCCTTAGCCGCGCGACGGCGGCCGATGGCCGGCGTGGCCCAGACGCAGCGAGATCGCGCGGGCGCAATCGAGCAGGGCCTTGGCGATCGGGCTGTTCCAGTCGGCGTTGAAGGAGCCGGTCGGGCCCATCGCGGTGATCGACAGCACCACCGTGCCGGTATGGTCGAACACCGGCACGGCGAAGGCGTTGACGCCGGGCAGGGGATCGCCGATGGCGCGGGTGATGCCGCGCTTGCGGACATCGGCCAGCAACGCCTCGGTGTTCGCATGGTCGATCGACGCCCTGCCGGAATAGCCGACGCCGAGGCGATCGAGTTTAGATTCCAGCGCGGCCCTGACGACGTTGGGCGGCAGAAACGCCGAAAACACCCGCCCGGTCGCGGTCTCCAGCATCGCCATCACCGAGCCGACCCGCATCACGATATGGACCGGATGGCTGGATTCCTCGATCCGGACCACGGTGGGGCCCGAGGTGCCCCACACCGACAGCGAGACGGCATGGTTGATCTGGCGCGCCAAGGCCGCGATTTTCGGCGTGGCGACGCGAACGGCGGACAGCCGGTGCAGGCTGATGAGGCCGAGTTCGAGCGCGAACGCGCCGAACTCGTAGTGGCCGGTCGCCTCGTCCTGCTCGATCAGGCCGAGACGCAGGAAGCTGACGAGGTAGGGATGCGCCTTGGCCGGCGTCATGCCGGCCTCGCGCGCCAGATCGCGCAGCATCATCGGCTCAAGGCTGCGCGCCAGCGCCCGCAAGAGTTGCCCGCCGACCTCGATGGACTGAATGCCGCGCGATTCCTTGCCCATGGTCGACCTCTACCCGGCCCTCGTCATTGCGAGCGAAGCGAAGCAATCCAGAAAGCCACGAAGCAAGGACTGGTTTGCTTCGTCGGCTTCGCCTCCTCGCAATGACGGGTCAATTGAGCGTCGCGTCGCTTCGCTCGCAACGACGATTCAATTCAAACCGCAAGGAAGCCGCCATCGACCGGCAAGGTGACGCCGCTGACATAGGAGGCCATGTCGGAGGCGAGAAACACCACTGGGCCGATGAGTTCGTCCGGCTGGCCGACCCGGCCGAGCGGGGTGCGGCCGACGAAGCCGGCGAGCCGCGCCGGATCCTCGCGCGTCGCCTTGGTCATCGCGGTCTCGATCACGCCGGGCGCGATGGCGTTGACGCGAATGCCGTCGCGGGCCAGTTCGCGCGCCAGCGATTGGGTGAGCAGCTTGACGCCGCCCTTCGACGGCGAATAGCCGAGCGTGTCGGCGACGCCGACGAAGGAAGCGATCGAGCCGATATTGATGATGTTGCCGCGCGTCGTGCGCAGCGCCGGCAGGAAGGCGTGGGTGACGTTGAACACGCCGTTGAGATTGACGTCGAGCACACGCCGCCAGTTGGCGTGAGCGCGCGGTGAATCGATCGTCTCGCGGATGATGATGCCGGCGTTGTTGACGAGGATCGCGACCGCGCCGATCTCCGCCGTCACCGTGCGCGCCAGCGCCGCGCAGGCGTCCGCGTCGGTGACGTCGAGCGAAAACGACCAGCCGCGCCGCCCTAGCGCGGTGACGGCCGCCGCCGTGTCCGCGGCGGTCGCCGCGTCGATGTCGGTCGCCACCACATCGGCGCCGTGGGCAGCGAGGCCGAGCGCGATGGCGCGGCCATTGCCTTGCCCGGCGCCGGTCACCAGCGCCAGCCGTCCGGCCAGCAGTTGCGGTTGCGGCGTGCCCATGGCTCAGGCCCCTTGAGCTGCGGTGGAGGCGAGGTGGCGGCCGGCGATGTAGCCAAAAGTCAGCGCCGGGCCGAGCGTGATGCCGGCGCCGGGATAATTGCCGCCCATGATGCTGGCCATGTCGTTGCCGGCCGCGTAGAGGCCGGGGATCGGCCGGCCGTCGGCGTCGAGGGCGCGCGCGTTCTCGTCGGTCTTGATGCCGGCATAGGTGCCGAGATCGCCGATCACCATCTTGATGGCGTAGAACGGGCCGTGTTCGATCGGCGCCACGCAGGGGTTGGGGCCGTGCAGGGCGTCGCCCTGATAACGGTTATAGGCGCGCGAGCCCTTGCCGAAGCGCGGATCGGCGCCGCTTGCGGCGTCCGCATTGAATTCCTTCACCGTGGCCTCGAAAGCAGCGGGATCGATGCCGGCGGTCCTCGCCAGTTCACCAAGCGACGCGCCGCGCATAAGGTAGCCGGTCTTGAGGTGATGGCCGAGCGGCATCGGGAACGGCGGCACGCAGCCGAGCCCGTATTTGCGCAAGGCGTGGTGATCGCAGATCAGGAACGCCGCGATCTCCTCGCCGGGCTTCGCCGCCTTCACCATCGCCTGGACGAAATCATGATAGGAGTTGCCCTCGTTGGCGAAGCGGCGGCCGTCGCGCATCACGGCGATGACGCCGGGCTTGGCGCGATCGATGAAGTGCGGCATCACGCCCTTGCTGCCGTCCTTGCGCGTGGTCACCGACACTGGCACCCAGGCGGCGGCGTTGGCCAGATGATCCGCGACGCTGCCACCGGCGGCCTCCGCCATCCGCAAGCCGTCGCCGGTGTTGCCCTCGGGGGCCGGGGAGTAATGCTCGGTGCCGGTCGGCGCGTGCGGAAACAGCGCCTTGCGCCGCGCGATATCGCGCGGGAAGCCGCCGCAGGCCAGCACCACGCCGCGCCGCGCGTTGACGCGCACGGTTTTGCCCTCGTGCTGCACCAGCGCGCCGCGCACCGCGCCGCCCTCGACGATCAATTCGCGCACCGGCGACGACAGCCACAGCGGCACCTTGAGATCGAGCGCCGATTTGGCGAGGCGTCCGGCGAGCGCGTTGCCGTTGGTCAGCGTCATGCCGCGACCGTATTTCATCACGTCGCGGGCATGTTTCGATAATCGTTTGGCGACGTAGAGCGCCGAAGCGAGCGATTTCGTCGCGCGCATGAAATGGATGATTTCCTTGCCGGAGCCCAGCATCATGCCGAACACCGTCAATTCCGGCAGCGGCGCGCCGAGATGCTTGATGAGATCGCCGAGTTCGCGGCCGTCGAATGGCCGCGTCACCATCGAGCGGCCACCCTGCGCGCCGCCCGGGGCTTCCGCGTGATAGTCGGGGAAGGTGAGCGGCATGTCGAAGCGCAGCGCGGTCTGCGTGGTGAAGAAATCCACCGCCTCGGGGCCGGCCGAAAGAAACGCATCGACGCGCGCGGCGTCGTAATTGTTGCCGGCCTCGTGGCGCAGATAGGTGCGGGCGGCGTCCGGGGATTCCTCGATGCCCCAGGCGCGCGCGAGCGAGGTGCCGGGAATCCACAGCCAGCCGCCGGAGCGCGCGGTGGTGCCGCCGAAGCGCGGCTCCTTCTCGGCGATCAGGACCTTGAGGCCGCGATGCGCGGCGGTGACCGCCGCCGCCATGCCGGCGGCGCCCGATCCCACCACCAGCACGTCGCAATCGTAAGTGTTCGCCCC
>JBDHSX010000020.1:0-34266 GCA_039808365.1 Xanthobacteraceae bacterium
AGCCTCACAGCCGGCCGAGGATCGCTCCCACGAACAGGCCGATATTTTCCAGCGCTCCCTGCCGATAGACGCCGGAGCGCCGCAGCAGGCGGAGGCGGTGGATGACGCCGCCATCGCGCGAGGCCGCGAACAGATCATAGGTCCGCCGGTTTTCAGGCGTCATGCGCGGGCGCAGCGGCGCCAGAGCCGCGAGATTGGCCTCGTTCCAATCCTTGAAGCGACCATGCAGGAAGCTTTTCATGCGCACCATGCGGGCGTCGAAACCGATATTCGACCCCGTCAGGTTCTCCGCATGCTGGCGATACCGCAGACACGGCGCATCGTCGTAACGGATTTGCCCGCCGACCGCGGTCACCACCTGATAGACCAGCCAGTCATGGGAGACGATTTTGTTGCGCGGCGGCAACGAGCACAGGATCTCCCGCGTCGCCCGGTTGAACAGCATCGTATTGCCGCCGCCGATGCTCTGGATCAGGGCATTGCGAAAACTCGGCGGCTTGCGGAACAGGCGCGACAGGCCGAGGCTGTTGTCGCTCGCGTCCACCAGCTCGGTCCGTCCGCAATAGAGGGCCGGCACCTCCGCCGGCACGGTCTTGATCCACCGCAGCGCCCGCTCCAGCTTGTCGGGCAGCCAGATATCGTCCTGGTCGCTGAAGCAAAAGACATCGCCCTGGACCTCGTTGGATTGCGCCAGCGAGAGAAAATTCAATGCGAACCCGAGTCGAGGGCCCTGGCCTATCGTGACGCGCTGGGAAATGTCGGCGGCGAAGGCCCGGACGATGTCGAGCGTCCGGTCGGATGAGCCGTCATCCGACACCAGCAGTTCCCAGTTCCGATGGCTCTGATCGCGAAAGGATTGCAGCTGCTCGGCGAGGAACCGCGCGCCATCCTTGGTGGCGAGAAGGATGGTGACCTTATCCGGCGGCGCCGGCGCGTCAGGGCTTTCAGATGGCATCGACATCGACCGCGAGTTAGGCAATCTGGACTGTGAGGATGGCCTAAAATCGACCGGAAAAGAACGCCGCCATATCAAGGGGTTAGCCTCAAACCCCATTCTCCGGCCCGCAAGTCCAGGGGACCGGAAAGGATGGCCCTAGCTATTGATAACGCTGGATTTTGTCAACCGATGGGAGCCCGCGTTAAATTGCCCCTCCCGGCCGTTCGCGGGGCCGAGCGGCGGTCGAATTGGCCTTGCTAATGTCGCACCCAAATGCTTTTTCCTGCCCGAATCACGCGGGCATGTCGCGACATCTTTCCGCCCATCGATCGGCACATCAGTCGGATTTGGCGCCGGCCGGCAACAGGGGACGCCCGCCTTCTGGACTCCGGCGATCGGCGATTTGAGCAATGGCATTCATCGAGCATAGCAGCAGCAAGACCTGGCATACGTTCCTGACGACGGGCTGGCGCGATCTTCGCGACGGCCTGCGTCGCCATCAGGCATGGATGTTCCTCGCCGGCCACGAGGTCCGGCGGCAATACCAGAGATCGATCCTCGGCCCGTTCTGGATCACGCTCAACCTCGCCATCATGATCGCGGCGATCGGCTGGTTTTATTCCGAGATTTTCGGACAGAAGATCGACACCTACCTGCCGTTTCTGACGGTCGGCTTCATCGTCTTCGGCTTCATGTCGAATGTCGTCAACGAATCGGCGAACCTGTTCGCCAACGAAGCCATCGCGATCCGGCAATCGCTGCTGCCGTTGAGCTTTTACGTCTACAAGCTGATCTTCCGGCAGATCATCATCTTCGCGCACAATCTGACGATCTACATCCTGGTCTGGCTGTTGTTTCCGATTCCCGCGAACCTCAACATCCTGCTTGCGATCCCCGGCTTCTGCCTGATGGTGATATCGGCGTTTTCCGTCGCATTGATCATCGGCCCGATCGCCGCCCGCTTCCGCGATATTCCGCCGATCATCTCCAGCCTGATGCAGGTGTTCTTCTTCGTCACCCCGATCTTCTGGACCATCAGCAACGTTCCCAAACGGGCGGCTTTCGTGAACATCAATCCGTTCTTTCACTATCTCGAAATCGTCCGGCAGCCGCTGCTGGGCCAGACGCCGTCCAGCCTGAACTGGATCATCGCGTCGGTGCTGACGGTCGTCGTAAGCGTCACGGCCTTCGCCTTCTTCAGCCGCTACCGCTCGAAAATCACTTATTGGGTCTAGAATCATGATCGGGATCAGTGTCGAAAACATCATCGTCGACATTCCCATTTACGGCGCGGGAAGCCGCTCGCTGAAAAACAACATTCTCGCCGCCGCGACCGGCGGGGCCATCAAGATGCGCGACGGCGACAAGCTCTCGGTCCGCGCCATCGACGGCCTGTCGCTCACCTTGAACCGCGGCGACCGGCTCGGCCTGGTCGGCCACAACGGCGCCGGCAAGTCGACCTTGCTGCGCGTTCTCGCCGGCATCTACGAGCCGAGCGAAGGCCGGGTCATGACCTCGGGACGGATCGCGCCGATTTTCGACCTCGGCTTCGGCATGGACCCCTACAGCAACGGCTGGGACAACATGCTGCTGCGGGGCATCTCGCTCGGGCTGTCGCTGCAGCAGACCCGCGAAAAAATGGAGGAAATCGCCGCGATTTCCGAGCTCGGGGAATTTCTCGACATGCCGCTGCGGACCTATTCCGCCGGCATGGCCGCCCGCCTCGCCTTCGCGATCTCGACGTCGGTCACCGCCGACATCCTGCTGGTCGATGAAGCGATCGGAGCCGGCGACGCCGCCTTTCTTGAAAGGGCCAAGCAACGCACCGACAAGATGATCCAGGACTCCGGCATTCTCGTCTTCGCGTCTCACATGGATTCGCTGATCCAGCAATGGTGCACGCGCGCGCTCTGGCTGGAGCACGGCAAGCCGCGCATGTTGGGGGAGGTCAACGAGGTGCTGGCGGCCTATCGAAACGCGGTGGCTTCCGCCTGACTCCGCGCCCCGCCGATATTGCCTTAGTCACAATTTCAAACGCGAGTTGATACGAGAGACAATCAATCGTGACAGAGAACAACACCTGGCGCCAATGTATTTCCCCGGCGTCGTTCTGGCGCCCCGATTATTCGGTCGATTCGGCCTGGCTCGCCCATGGCCCGTTCGCGTTCTGGCTGGTCGAAGCCGCGCGGCCGCGCCTGCTGGTCGAGCTGGGCACCCATCGCGGTTTTTCCTACGCCGCGTTCTGCCAGGCGATCGCGCGCCTGAACTACGACACCAAAGCCTTCGCCGTCGATACGTGGCGCGGCGATGAGCATGCGGGATTCTACGGCGACGAGATTTTCGGCGGGTTATCGGCCTATCACGACCGGCACTATTCCGGCTTTTCCTCGCTCCTGCGCATGACCTTCGACGAGGCCGTCGGCTATTTTGAGGATGGCTCGATCGATCTGCTTCATATCGACGGCCGTCACCGCTATGACGACGTCAAACACGATTTCGAGCAGTGGTCGCGGAAGCTCTCGGATCGCGCCATCGTGCTGTTTCACGATACCAACGTCCGTGAGCGTGAATTCGGCGTGTTTCGCTTCTGGTCGGAACTGGCGAAGCGACATCCGCACTTCGAATTCCCCCACGGGCATGGCCTCGGCGTGCTGGCGCCGGGATCGTCGATCCCGGAAGGCATGCGGGCCTTGTTCGAATGCGGCCCGCAGCCGGATCAGGCCACCAGCATCCGGCAGGCCTATGCCAACCTCGGCAACGTCGTTCGCGACGACTGGATCGCCCGGACCGAACTCGCGGCGGCGCGCGCCGACCTTGACTCATGCCGTCGCCAGATCGAGGAACTCGGCGCTGAGATCGCGACCGCGACTCAAATCAGCGACGGCCTGGAAAGCACCACCGGCCGCTTGCGCGATCAGCTCGCGGCGCTGTCGGACGCCGAATCGCGCGCCAAGACCCTTGCCGAAACGGCGCGCACGCAAGGCAACGAAATCGCTCGGCTTCACAACGAAATCCATCAGCTTCGCAGCAGCCGGTCGTGGCGCCTCACGCGGCCGCTGCGGTCCCGACCGGCTCAAGCCGCGTTCAGGCTGGTGCGCGGCGCGAAGCGGCGCGCGCGCAAGCTTGTCGCCGGACCGGCGGCTCCGGCGTTTCTCGCGCGGCCAGCCACGTCAGCCAAGCTGCGCGTGCTGTTCTTGTCGGGTGAGGCGGAAACGCCCGGCCACATCTATCGGGTGATCCGCGGCGCGGCCGCGGCGCGGCGATGGGGCGCGGATGTCGTCGTCGATACGATCGAGGATCTGAGCAACGAACGCGCCGTCTCGCAGTTCGACGTGCTCTGGATCTGGCGCGCGCCGTGGACCGAGCGGATCGGGCGTCTTCTCGACGAGGCCAGGCGGTCGAACGTCAAAATCGTTTTCGACATCGACGATCTCATGATCGATCCGACATTGGCGCGTCCGGACATCATCGATGCGATCCGGTCGCAGCGATTGGATGCCGGCGGCGTGGCGCAGATGTATGAGCGCATCGCATCCACTTTCGCGCTCGCCGATTACGGCGTGGCGCCGACCACGTTCCTCGCCCAATACATGCGGCGATACGAGAAGCCGGCGTTCGTTCTCAAAAACACCTTCGACACCCTGACGCTTGAGGATTCGCGCAACGCGGCGCGGCGGCGACGGCTGGAGAATGGCGACGGCTTGCAGCGGATCGGCTATGCCGGCGGCACGCGAACGCATCAGGAGGATTTCCGTCAGGCGGCCGAAGCCATCGCCCGCGTCCTGAAAGAGCGGCCGCAATGCCGTCTCGTGCTGTTCTCGCATTGCGGCGAACCGATTCTCGACCCGCACGAGTATCCGGAATTCGTCTCCTGCATGTCGCAAATCGAATGGCGCGAAGCCGTGCCGCTCGCCGAACTGCCCAAGGAGCTGGCGCGCTTCGACATCAATCTCGCGCCGCTGGTCGCCGGAAATCCGTTCTGCGAGGCGAAAAGCGAATTGAAGTATTTCGAGGCGGCGCTGGCCAATGTTCCCACCATCGCCAGCCGCACCCAGGCGTTCGCGGAGGCCATCACGCCCGGCGTCACCGGCTATCTGGCCGACAGCCCGGACGACTGGCATGCGGCCATCATCACGCTGCTGGACGATGATGCGCATCGCGCCAGGGTCACGGAGGCGGCGTTCCTGGATGTGATCGGCCGCTACGGGCCGGATCAGCACGCCGACAATATCGGCCGTGTGCTTGAGCAGGTCTCCGAGAGCAACGCGCGCAAAACGCAGACCTTCACCACGACGATCGGCACGACGCGCGACAACGCCCGGCCGGTCGTTCCCGGCAATCACGTCGTCCTCGAACGCGACCGGCTCGGGCAGGCCGCCGTCTGCGTCGTGATTCCGCTCTACAATTACGAGAAGTACATCACGGAAGCGCTCGATTCGGTCGCGAGCCAGACGCTGGACGTTCTCGATCTGGTGGTCGTCGATGACGCCTCCACCGACAACTCGCTCAGTCTCGCCGAGCAATGGATCACGCAGCACCTGTCGCGCTTCAATCGCGTCCTGCTCTGCCGCAACGACGCCAACTCGGGGCTGGCCCTGACCCGCAACGCGGCGTTCGCCCGCGCGGAAACCCAATTCGTGCTGCCGCTCGACGCCGATAACATCCTGCTGCCGAATTGCGCCGAGACCCTGCTGAAATCGATCGAGCCGACCAGCGCCGCGTTCGTCTATCCGGAAATTCAAAGATTCGGCGACAGCGACGAGGTATTCGGGGTCGGGCCGTTCGATCCGAACCGGCTGATGACCGGCAATTATATCGATGCCATGGCGCTGGTGCGGAAATCCGCGTGGGCGCAGGCCGGCGGCTACGATCATATCCGGTACGGCTGGGAGGATTTCGATTTCTGGTGCAAGTTCGTCGAGCGCGGGTTGTGGGGGCAGAACGTGCCGCAAGTCCTGGCGCGCTATCGCGTCCATGGCCAGTCGATGCTGCGCACGGAGACGGACCTGTCCGACCACAAGAAGGCGCTGATCGCCAACCTTCAGGCCCGTCATCCATGGCTGCAGTTGCAGGGTTAGGACCGGGCTGGCCTGGACGAAAGCGCTTGCCGTCTTCCTGAACGCCCGACCAGAAAATTGCTTTCTGGGGTGAGCAGCCCGATAGCGGTCATACTCCGCGAAAGCGGAGTATCCAGTATTCCGTGTTAGATCAAATTTTCCACGAACGCGGGTGGATTACTGGATCGTCCGCTTTCGCGGACGATGACGCTCCGTTCTGGGCGACGGTCGAGGGTTTCAACCTCAGAGCATCATGCTCTGGATGCGCCGCCTTCGCGGAGCATGACATTTTCCGTATTTCACATTCATTCCCGAAAACAAATTTACGGTTAGACTTTGGAGATGCGCGGCGCGCGGCGTCACGCCGCCGCCATCTCCGGCTGTCGCTGGGGGAACGGCCGGAACGTCAGCAGCACCAGCATGGCGGCGAGCCCCATGCCCCACGAGCCGACATACATCAGCACATAAGAATCGAAACGGTCGTAGATCAGGCCGCCCAGCAGCGGCCCGGTCGACATGCCGAGGCTGCCGGCCATCGCGGTGCCGCCGATGATCGTGCCCATCATCCGCAGCGGGAAATTCTCGCGGATGATGACGGCATAGAGCGGCATGGTGCCGGCGTAGATGAAGCCGACCACCATCGCCACCGCATAGAAGCCGTCGAGATGGTTGACGAAGGCATAGGCGAGCACGCCGAACGCCTGCGCCAGCAGTCCGAGCACCAGCACGCGCTGCGCGCCGAAGCGATCGCCGGCGAGGCCGAAGCCGATGCGGCCGAACATGCCGGAGAGCCCCTCGATGCTGTAGATCGACACCGCCGCGATCATCGGGATGCCGCAGGTCACCGCGTAGCTCACGGTGTGGAAGATCGGGCCGGAATGGGTGGCGCAGCAGAAGAAGTTCGCCAGCATCAGCGTGATGAACTGCGGCGAGCGCACCGCCTCGGCCACCGTCATGTTCGACTGCGGCTCGTCCGCGGCCATCCCGGCCGCCGCGCCCGCCAGCGCCGGCGGCCGGCGCACCAGGAGCGCGGCCGGGATCATCAGCACCGCCGCGATGCCGGCGATCATCAGCATCGACGTGCGCCAGTCATGAATGGTCACCAGCCACGCCGCGAGCGGCGCCATGGTCATCGGCGCCATGCCCATGCCGGCGGAGACCAGCGACACCGCGAGGCCGCGCCCGGTGTCGAACCAGCCGGTGACGCAGGCCATCATCGGCACCAGCATGGCGGCGGTCGAGGCGCCGACCAGAACGCCGAACAGGAGCTGGAATTCCACCAGCGATCCGGCGCGGCTGGCCAGCGCCAGGCTCGCCGCCAGCACCAGCGATCCGGTCAGCACCACCACGCGCGGCCCGAGGCGATCCGAGAGATGGCCCCACACCATGCTGCCCGCCGCCATGGCGATGAAGCCGATCGTCATCGCCATCGATATGCCGGTGACCGACCAGCCGGTGTCCTGCGACATCGGCCGCAGAAACACCGGCAGCGAGAACATCGCGCCGATCGCGACGCAGCCGAGCAGGCCGCCCGCCGCGACGATCACCCAGCGATAGGAATGGTTCATGACGCTCTCCGGGCGGATTGGCGCTTGGGCGCGGACGATCAGCCTTGCGGCCGCTTTTGCGCGGGCGAGGTGACATTGACCATCCACGGCACGCCGAACCGGTCGATCAGGGCGCCGAAGCCGGGCGACCAGAACGTCTTGTCGAACGGCATGACGGTCTTGCCGCCTTCGGACAGTTGATCGAACCAGCGCTTGGCCTCGGCGGTGTCCTCGGTGTGCAGGGTGACGTCGAAGCCGTTCTTCGGCTTGTCGACGTTGGGCGCCCAGCCGACATCCATGTCGGCGCCCATCAGCGACTGGTCGCCGATGTCGAGCCAGCAATGCATCATCCAGCTTTTGTACTTGTCATCGGTGATCGGCATCTCCGGCGGCGCGTCGGCATAGGTCACGGCGTTGGTGATCTTGCCGCCGAGGACTTTGGCGTAGAACTCGAACGCCTCGCGGCACTGGCCCCGGAAGCTCAGGCTGGTCACGATCTTCATCATCGTCTCCTTGTTTGTGCTCGATCCCGGTGCGCGGGACATGCCGCGGCACGGCCACCTGGCACCGGTTTTTCCCCCGCCCGCGTTGCTGCGCCGTTGACGGCCTCGATTAACGTTGATATCAACGTAATGTTTCCATGGATGTCAACCCTTAAAATGCTGGCGCCCGCCGACCTCACCTTCGAAACCACGCTTCTGGTGCGTGACCGATGCCTGTGCCTGGCGGCGCAGCGGGCCGCGCGGGCGCTGGCGCGCCGTTTCGACGACGCGCTGCGGCCGGTCGGCCTGACCAGCGGTCAGTTCTCCCTGCTGATGTCGCTCAACCGGCCGACGCCGCCGACGCTCGGCTCGGTCGCGACCCTGCTCGCCATGGATCGCACCACGCTGACGGCCAACCTCAAGCCGCTGGAACGGCGGGGATTGCTGACCGTGTCCCAAAACGCCAGGGATCGCCGCAGCCGGCTGCTGCATCTGACCGACGCGGGCCGCTCGGTGCTGGAACAGGCGTTGCCGATCTGGACCGCGACGCATGACGCGATCGACCGGCAACTGGCGGCTTTCGACGGCCAGGAACTTCGCGGCGCGCTCAACGCCCTGACGTAACGCGGACGGCGCGTCGGGTCACGCCGCGTCCGGCAGCGCGGCGGCGAACAGCGGATAGGTCTCGGCGAGTTCGGTCCGGATCTGTCCGCGCATCAAGGCCAGCGTTTCCGCGTCCGGCTCCGGCGTCTCGACCTCGCAATGATCGTTGTCGAAGGAAAATCCGGTCATCTCGCGGATGTCCCGCGCGCTGCGGCCGGGATGGACGCTTTCCAGCCGGAACCGGCCGGCGTCGCGCTGGAACGAAAACAGCGCGGCATTGGTCAACAGCGCGTGAGGCCCGCCGCGCCGATAGACGCCTGCCTCGCTGACACCGGGCGCGGAGATGAAATCGACCTGATCGACCAGCACGCGGGGGCTGTGCTCCTCGCGAAACAGGATCACGCGCGGCACCAGGAAGTAGAGATAGGCCGAGCCGTAGGAACCCGGCCACCGCACTTGCGAGTCCGGATAGCCGCCCGCGCCCACCAGATTGACGTTGCCCTTGCCGTCGATCTGGCCGCCGCCGAGAAAGAAGGCGTCGATCCGCCCTTGCGCCGCGCAGTCGAACAGTTCCTCCGCGCCGCTGGTGAAGGCGTTGTGCGCGATCGATCCCAGGATCGAGATCTGCACCTCTTCCCGGCCGTGCGTCCTGTTCAGCGCGCGCAGCAGCATCGCGCCCGCCGCCGGCATCGGCGACGACATCCCGACCGCGACATGGCGCACGCCGTCGAGCAGACGCGAGATGGTGTAGATCAGCAATTCGCGGTTGGTACAGGCGGGCGTCATCACGCCGCGCTCCGCGCGCCGCTCATGTAAGCCGCAAAACCCTGGGGCGTGCGCGCGGCCTGCGCGTAATTCTGAACCTCGCGGTCATCGACCTCGTATTCGGCGTAGAGCCCGGTCGGCCACGCCGCGTTTTTGAATTCCGCCACGGCGGACACATACATCGCCGGAAGCACGCCGGCCGCCAGCCGCTCGTCGTCGAGCAGCGAGGTCTCGGAAATGCGCTCGACGGTGACGAAGGTCTTTTTCGAGGCGTGCGCCAGCAGCATGATTTCGCGGCGGCGGCCGAGGCGGACATTGCCGAAGCGGTCGGCTTCCGGCGCGTGAATCAGCGTGACGTCGGGCTGGATCGCCGACACCACCACGATTGTCTCGCTGTCGTCGAACGGATTGGTCGTGACCTTCCAGTCGGCGCGGTTCTTCAGCACGTCGCTGCCGATGATGCCGCGGATCGGCATGAACGGCACGCCCTTCTCCGCCGCCGTGAGGCCCGCGAACACCGCCGGACATGTCGCGTCCAACAGGCGGATGTCGCCGTTGCGGACCGCGCGTCCGAAGCAGGGCGCGCCGCCCGCCTCGCCGAGGCTGACGGCGCTGGTCTCAAGCACCGCGACGGCCCCCGCGCCGATCAGCATATCGACCTGCATGCCGCCGATCGGCGCGCACACCACATGAAGATCGCGAATCCCGTTCTCGATCAGAAGCCGGATCATGGCGGGGCACGATCCCGAGCCGTCCGGAGCCAGACCGAGCTTGATGCCGGAGGGAATCATCTTCGCCATGGCCTCGGGCGATACGAATTCCGTCATGCTCCACCTCCCTGTCGCGGGCTCGTCGTTCATCGGCCCATCATCGCGCGAAATCGGCGCGATGTCATCGCGGCGAAATCGCTCAAATAGCCGGCGCGGGAGGTTATGGATCCTCGCCGGAGCCTGTCATCGGGCCGCGCTTTGCGCGGACCCGTTGGCAAGGACGACCGAGGTTGTTCGATCCCCTACCCGCGCAGCGCCGCCAGCGTCTGTTCCGGCTGCTCCAGCATCATCATGTGGCCCGCGCCGGGCAGCACCACGGTGCGCGCGTCTTCGAGCGCCGCCGCCAGCGCCTTGCCGGATTTCTGCGGGGTCATCATGTCGCGCTCGCCGAGGATCAGCGTCACCGGCACCTTGATCTTCGCCGCCGCCTCCAGCGCGCCCTGATAGGCATTGCAGGCGGCGAGATCGACGAACAGCACGTCGCGCGCGGTGTTCTTCAGCACCCGCTGCGCGCCGCCGTGCATCCACAGGCCGGGCAGCGGACAGCCGCCGAGTTCGGCGTGGAAGCCGAGGCCCCAGATCGACATCATGTCGATGGCGCCCGCGTCGTTGTCCTTGGCGTTCTGCAACAGTTCGGGACCGACCGCCATCGCTGCCGAGGTGCCGAGCAGGCTGAGCCGGGTCACCTTGCCGGGATGCCGCGCGGCGGTTTCCAGCGCGATCAGCGAGCCCATCGAATGGCCGATCAGCCACGCCTCCTTGGCGCCGGCGGCCTCGATCAGCGCCGCGGTCCAGTCGGCCAGTTCGGCGATGCTGCCGAGCGGCTTGCCGCCGGAATGGCCGTGGCCCGGCAGGTCCGGCGCCAGCAGGTTATAGCCGTGATGGGCGAACCAGCGGCTTTGCAGCGACCATGTCGATGAATCGAAGCCGGCGCCGTGCAGCATCACCACGGTCGGCTGCGCCGGGTCGAAGTCGCGGCCGCCGCAGGCGACGAAGGTGTCGATGCCGTTGACCTTGAGCTGCATGGCTTAAACCTTCTGCGAGATGCGGAGCGCCTGGCCGAGATCGTCGAGGATGTCCTGCGCCGCCTCGATGCCGACCGACAGCCGCACCATTTCCTCGCCGATGCCGGCGGCCTTGAGCTGTTCGGCGTCCATCTGCTGATGCGTGGTGCTGCCGGGGTGGATCACCAGCGTCTTGGCGTCGCCGACATTGGCGAGATGGCTGATCATGCGCAGCGTTTCGAGGAACTTCTTGCCGGCGGCGCGGCCGCCCTTGATGCCGAACGAGATGATCGAGCCGGCGCCGCGCGGCAGCAGGGTCTTCGCCAGCTCATGGTCGGGATGGTTCTCCAGCGAGGGATGCAGCACCCAGTCCACCGCCTTGTTGGCGGTGAGGAAATCCAGCACCGCCTTGGTGTTGGCCATGTGGCGGTCCATGCGCGGGCCGAGCGTCTCGATGCCTTGCAGGATCTGAAAGGCGTTGGTCGGCGACAGGCAGGCGCCGAAATCGCGCAGGCCCTCGGTACGCGCCCGCATCATGAAGGCGATCGGGCCGAACTGCTCGTCGAACACGATGCCGTGGTAACCGGCATAGGGCTCGGTCAGCACCGGGAATTTACCGGAGGCGCGCCAGTTGAAGCGGCCGCCGTCGACCAGCACGCCGCCGATGGCGATGCCGTGGCCGCCGAGCCACTTGGTGGCCGAGTTCATCACGATGTCGGCGCCGAGGTCGATCGGCCGGCTCAGATAGGGCGTGGCGAAGGTGTTGTCGACCAGCAGCGGGATCTTCGCGTCGTGGGCGATCTGCGCCACCGTCGGAATGTCCAGCACCTCCATGCCGGGGTTGCCGATGGTCTCGCCGATCACCAGCCGCGTGTTGTCCTTGATGGCGGCGCGTAGGCCGTCGTGATCGCGCGGATTGACGAAGGTGGTGGTGATGCCGAAGCGCGGCAGCGTATGGGTCAGGATGTTGATCGAGCCGCCATAGAGCGAGGACGAGGCGACGATGTGCTCGCCGGCGCTGACCAGCGTGGCGATGGCCAGATGCAGCGCCGCCATGCCGCTGGCGGTGCAGACCGCGCCGACGCCGCCTTCCAGCGCGGCGATGCGCTCCTCCAGCACCGCCACCGTCGGGTTGGAGATGCGGCTGTAGATGTGGCCGGGACGCTCAAGGTTGAACAGCGCCGCCGCGTGGTCGGCGTCCTGAAACATGAACGAGGTGGTCTGGTAGATCGGGACCGCGCGCGATCCGGTCACGGGGTCCGGATGCTGGCCGGCATGGAGGCTGAGGGTCTCGAAGGCGGGCGGTTTCGGTGCGGGCATGACGGCTCAACTGCGATGACGGGATCATCGCCTATGCCACATTTTTGCGCGGAATGTTAGAGTCCGGCTCGAAATGGAGCATAGGCGCTGAAACAGCCCGGCGTCGGCCTCGCCAACGGGTCCGCGCAAAGCGCGGCGCGATGACAGGCTCCGGCGCGGACCCAGATCCCCTGGCGTCGGTCGTGATCGAATGAACTTGCCTTGGATGATCGAGCCGGGCCGCTGCGGAGTCTGGGTCGCCGCCTGCGCGGGGACGACGCTGATCGAGTTGGAAATCGGTGGGCGAAACGAATTCCGGTCAGGCTCTTGGGACGTTGTGAGCCGCCCTATTTCGTCGCCTTGGCGGCGGCGCGGGCGTCGGCGATGGCTTGATCGAACTGCTTCATGGTCAGGATGCCGGGCACCCGGAACTTGCCGACGATGAACGACGGCGTGCCGCGAAAGCCGAACGCCTTGGCCTGCTCGGCGTTGCGCGCCAGCACCCGGTCGATATCGGAGCCGTGAGCGTCCATGTCGCGCGCGGCGCGGTCGACATCGATCCCGGCCTTGGCGAGCAGTTCGCGCACCCGCGATTCCGTCAGCCGCGAGCTGGTGCTCATCAGCGCCTCGTGGGCGCTCGCGAACTTGTCCTGATACCTGGTCGCCAGCGCCATCCTTGAGGCATAGACCGACACCGGCCCGAGGATCGGCCAGTCCTTGAACACCATCCGCACCTTGCCGTCGTCGAACACCACCTGCGCCAGTTCCGGCGCGAGCTTGCGGCAATACGGACAGTTGTAATCGAAATACTCGACGATGGTGACGTCGCCGTCCTTGTTGCCGGCCACGGGGATATCGGGATCGCGCAGCACGGCGGCTTCCGACAGCACATCGTCGGCGATGTCGTCCGTCGCGGCCCGCGACGCCGCGACGCCGGCGCCGAGCAGGCCGGCGACGCCGCCCAGCACGCCAAGCGCATGGCGGCGGGTGATGATGGAACGCGCGGCAAGGCGCGACGGCGGCAACTCGACAAGCATCGCTTGGACCAACTTTCCTGAACCTACAGCAAGACGCGGGATGTGCCTGCCTCACCCGCGCCTGTCAATCAGCATAGCGAGGCCGGGGCAAATGACAATTGTGGCATCAGGCGGCCAGCGCGATTGGCGTCGAGTCCGATTCGAATAGTGCGCGCAGGATCAAACAACCTCGGCGTCGTCCTCGCCAACGGGGCCGCGCAAAGCGCTGCGGCGTATGGTCCCCGCCGGCGCGGGGACGACGGCTTTCGTGTTGCGAATCCATTCGCAAAATGAACTTTCGGCTCGTTCTCGGCATCGATACGCGATCGCCCCGGAGCGGACGCGCCGGGGCGATCACAGGCTGCGATGCGAAGGAGCGGCGTCTTACGCCGGGCCCTTCAGCCGCTTGGTGCATTCGCTGTAGTAACCGCCGCCCTTCTGGATCCATTTCAGGCCGCCATTGGCGTTGGTGGCCTTGTTGGCGTTGTACTGATCGACGCAGGTGTGCATCCGCGCCTTGCCGGCCGATTCCTTGGCGTATTTCGGATCGACCGCCGACGGGAACCTGGCGTTCCCCACCGCCGCGGGCGCGGCCGCCGGCGGCGTCGCCGCGGTCTTGGGCGCCGCCGTCGGAGCTGGCGCCGGGGCCGCCGCCGTCGCGTCGGCGCCGCACTGGGCCTTGCGGAAGTCGTTCCACTTCTGGCCGTTCAGGGTGCCGGCGGTCTTCGCCGCCTGATACTTCGCGCTGCATTCCTGCGCCGTCAACGCCTGCGCCGGCAGCGTCACGGACAACATGGCGGCGCTGGAAATCGCCACCGCACAGAGCATCCTCACATGACTGATCATCGTCGTTCTCCTCGGGTCGTGGTGATCCAGAACCCCGCGGCGATTCTAGCTCAGGCCAAAACCGTTTCAACGAGGACCATGCGGGAGTGATCAAATTTATGTTTTTCATCGGCGCGAATTATTCATCGGCCGTTCAGCGACGCGGCGCGACCGTCACCGCCTCTCCAACCCAAGGTGACCCCATGGTCAAGTTATCATCTCTCGCTTTCGCCACCACCGTCGCCGCCCTGCTGCTGGCCGGTCCCGCCTCGGCGCAATCGACGGCGCCCGCCGCCGCGCCCGCCGCGAAACCCGCGCCAGCGCCGGCGACGACGACCGCGCCCAAGGCCAAGACCGAGCGCAGCGCGCTGTCGCTGGAATGCTCCAAGCAGGCCGACGCCAAGGGCCTGCACGGCAAGGAGCGCCACAAATTCCGCGCCGACTGCAAGAAGAACGGCGGCAAGACGATGTAACCCGCGCCCGCGCGGGCGACTGATCGCTTTCGCCACCGACCACCGGCATGCGACGGGCCAGCCATACCCGGACCGGCCCGCCGCATGACCTGCACGCATTTGTCGGCGCGCGCGGGATTTGCCATACATCGCCGCGCATGCGCCTCACCCTCCCCCGCCGCTCGACCGTCCTGCACACATTCGAGACGCTGCTCATCGGCGTCGGCGGCGGCGCGGCGTTCGCGTGGCTGCACCTGCCGGGCGGCCTGATCTCCGGCGCGATGATCGCGGTGGCGGTCGCGGCGTTCTGCGGCCGGCCGCTGGGGCTGCCGTCGCATTTGACGCAAGCCATCCTGGTGCTGCTCGGCATCTCGCTCGGCTCGCTGGTGTCGCGGCAGATGCTGCACGACATGAGCGCCTATCCGCTGACCATCGCGCTGCTGGCGCTGGCGACGTTGTGCGCCACGCTCGGCTCCAGCCTCTATCTGCAACGCGTCCACGCCTGGGACCGCACCTCGGCGCTGCTCGCGGGCAGCCCCGGCGCGCTGTCGCAGATCATCATGCTGGCGAGCGAGCGCGACGCCGACGTCGCCGGCATCGCGGTGGTGCAGACCATGCGGGTCATCATCCTGACGGCGGGCCTGCCGCTGCTGTTGGCGGTGGCCGGCCTCGGCGCGCCGGCGCCGGCGACGACGCCGCCGGCCATCGCGACGCTGCTCGAACTGGCGGCGATGGTCGCGGCCGCGGTGGCGGGCGCGCTGGCGCTGCGCGCGATCCGGTTTCCGGCGAGCTGGATGTTCGGCGCGATGCTCGGCTCGGCGCTGTTGCACGGCTCGGGCCTGATCGAGGGCGGCCTGCCGCCCGCCTTGCGCGGCGCGGCGCTGATCGGCATCGGCGCGCTGATCGGCACGCGCTTCGCGAAAATCTCGGCGCGCACCGTGCTGCGCTACATCGGCGCGGCGCTGGGCTCGTTCGCGGTGGCCATCGTCATTTCAGCGCTGTTCGTCGCGGCCGTCGTCCAGGTCGCCGACGTGCGCTTCAGCGATCTGGTGGTGGCGTTCGCCCCCGGCGCGATGGACGCGATGCTGGCGCTGGCGCTGACGCTGCACATCGATCCGGTGTTCGTCGGCGCGCATCACCTGGCGCGATTCGTTTTCGTCAGCATCGCCACGCCCGGCATCGTCCACCTGTTCGACCGTCCGCAGAACGACGCCGACGATTGACGCATCATTGTCCGGGATTGAACCGCGCAAACGACAACCGGCGCGACGTGGTGCGTCGCGCCGGCGGGTGGTTCGCGGACCGAGGTCGGCTAAGCGCGATCAGTCCTTGTGATCGTCGGTGATGATCGGGCCGAACAGCTGCCAGCGCTCGCCGTCGAACTTCATCATCTGCATTTGCTTGTTGACGCGGTAGTCGTCCGCCGAGGTAGTGGTGGTCATGCCGGGCAGCGCCAGGTCGGGCTGAAAGTCCTTGAGGTTGGTGGCCTGCTTCATGATGTTGGCGCGGGTCAGGTCGTCGCCGGCCTGCTTCAGCACATGCACCATGAGTTGCGCGGTCGAGTAGCCGTAGGAGTTGAAGCTCGAATCCTTGTCGCCCTCCGGATAGTACTTCGCCATGAACTCGAAGTACTTTTTCATGCCGGGATCGTCCTTCCAGGCCGGATCGAGCGGGTCCTTGCCGTAATTGGTGCTGATGATGCCCTTGGAGTTTTCCAGGCCCGCCGGCTTCAGCACCGCGCCGACCGAGGTGGCGTTGATGTCGAGAATATGCACCGGGTGCCAGTCGAGGTCGGCGGCCTTCTTGATCGCCTGCGCGGCGAATTTCGGCGTCGATGCGCTGAACAGCAGGTCGGCGCCGAGCGATTTCAGCTTGACGATCTGCGAGTCGATGGTCGGATCGGTGAGTTCGTAGGAGGTTTCGCCGACGATCATGGTCTTGGCCTTGTCGCCGAGCCCCTCCTTGATGCCGGCCAGATAATCGCGGCCGAGGTCGTCGTTCTGATACAGGACGCCGATCTTGGCGTTGGGATGGTTGGCCAGGATGTACTTGCCGTAGATGCGGCCCTCGGACTGATAGTTCGGGTTGAAGCCCATGGTCCACGGATAGTTCTTCGGATCGGTGAAGCGCGACGCGCCGGTCGCCGCGAACAGTTGCGGCACCTTCTTCTGGTTCAGGTACTTCTGCACGGCGGCGTTGGGCGGAGTGCCGACCAGCTGGAAGGTCAGGAGCACCTCGTCGCCCTCGACCAGCTTGCGCACCTGCTCGACCGTCTTCGGCGGGCTGTAGGCGTCGTCATACTGGATCAGGTTGATCTTGCGGCCGTTGACGCCGCCCTGATCGTTGATCATCTTGAAATAGGCGGCCTGGGTCTTGCCGATGGTGGCGTAGGCCGAGGCCGGGCCGCTGAACGGCACGGTCTGGCCGATCTTGATCTCGGTGTCGCTCGCGCCCGGATCGTATTTCTTTTGCGCGTAGGTCGGAGACGCCGTCAGCGCGACGGCAAGCGCGGAGGCGGTGGCCAGACCGAACGTCCGGCGGGTGAAAACGTAGTCCCTCATTGGCATTTCTTCCTTTGTGTGACACGAGCATCGTTGACTCGACGGTCGATCGCGCCGTGGCGATGCCGTCGTTGCCGGGGATACTGGCGGAAGCGGTTCGCCAATGTAAAGTGAAACATGCGCAAGGGTCGGGATTAATATGGTGACCGGCGGCGGCGCGGCTCAGGAAAAGCAAAGCAGGATCAACGCCAGCGCGGCGGGGGCGGCCTGAACGAACAGGATGCGGCGGCTGACGCTGATGGCGCCATAAACCCCCGCGACGATCACGCACAGCAAAAAGAACGCCTTGATCTGGAATCCGAAACCGGAAACCGGGTGGATCAATCCCCACAAAAGGCCGATAGCGAGAAACCCGTTATAAAGTCCCTGATTGGCGGCGAGCACCGCCGAGTCCCGGGCTTTTTCGGGAGAATTGCCGAAGGTCTTGAGGCCGATCGGCCTGGTCCATAGAAACATTTCGAGGATCAGGAAATAAATGTGCAGCAACGCGACCAGCGCCACCAGGACATTCGCGATCATGGCCATGACAATTCCCAAACCGAAACCTGAATCGGCCTATCCTAGCATGCAATCCCCGGACAAGCCGATGCCCGCGACGGCCGCCGAACGATTTCACCTCGACCGCATCGCGACGCCGATCGGCGTGGCGCTGCTGGTCACCGACGCCGACGGGCGGTTGTGCGCGCTCGACTGGGAAGATTACGCGCACCGCTTAGCCGAACTGATGCGCCAGCAATATGGCCGCGCTGATCTGGTCGAGGGCGCCGCGCCGCCCCCGGTGACGCGGGCGCTCAAGGATTACTTCGCCGGCGATCTCGCCGCGCTCGACGCCGTCGCCTGCCGGTTCGGCGGCACGCCGTTCCAGCGCGCGGTGTGGTCGGCGCTGCGCGGCATCGCGCCGGGCACGACCACCAGCTACGGCGCCCTTGCGGCGCGCATCGATCGGCCGAAGGCGGTGCGCGCCGTCGGCCACGCCAACGGCGCCAATCCGATCAGCGTCGTGGTGCCGTGCCACCGCGTCATCGGCGCGACCGGCGCGCTCACCGGCTACGGCGGCGGCCTCGCCCGCAAGCGCTGGCTGCTGGCGCATGAGGGCGTGAGGATAGTTGACGGAAACAAAAGCCGTCATCGCCGGGCTTGACCCGGCGATCCATCCTTTTGAAGCGACTCTTTCTTGATGAATGCGCGGGTCAAGCCCGCGCATGACGTTTCCCGTATTGCGGATCCGCGCGGGTCACGCCGCGACGCTGTCGTTGGTCAACAGATGCACCAGCGCGCGCTTGATCGCGGCCTGCCGCGTCGGCGCTTCGATCCGCGCGCCCATCAGGTCGGTGACGTAAAACACGTCGCGCGCCCGCTCGCCGAAGGTCGAGACGTGGGCGGAGGCGATATTGAGGTTGAGTTTCGAGATCGCGGTGGTCAGTTGATACAACAGGCCCGGCCGGTCGAGGCCGGACACCTCGATCACGGTATGACGGTCCGACCACTGGTTGTTGATGATGACCTCCGGCTCGACCACGAAGGGGCGCGGCTTGGCGCGGCTGGCGACGCGATGCGCCACCACCTCGGGCAGCCGCAGCTTGCCGTCCAGCACCTGCTCGATCATGTCGCCGATCCGCCGCGCGCGCCGCCCCTCGTCCTCGTCGCGGTCGTATTCGCGCGAGATCGCGATGGTGTCGAGCGCGAGGCCGTCGGTGGTGGTGTAGATCTGCGCGTCGACGATGTTGGCGCCGGCCGAGGCGCAGGCGCCGGCGATGATCGACAGCAGCCACGGATGGTCGGGCGCGAGGATGGTCAGTTCGGTGACGCCGCGCGCCTCGTCGAAGCCGACATTGATCGCCAGCTTGTGCTGGCCCTGCTCGGCCGAATGCAGGAAACGGGCGTGGCGGATTTTCCGCGCCAGATCGACCTTGAGCCAATAGGCCGGATAGTGCCGGGCGATGTAGGCGTTCAGCTCCGGCTCCGGCCATTCCTTGAAGGCGGCGCGGAATTCGGCCTGCGCCGCCTCGATGCGCTGGGTGCGGTTGACCTCGGAGAAGCCGCCGGTCAGCACCGGCTCGGTTTCGTAATAGAGCGTGCGCAGCAGTTGCGCCTTCCAGCCGTTCCACACCCCGGGGCCGACGCCGCGGATGTCGGCGGTGGTGAGGATGGTCAACAGCTTCATGTGCTCGACCGACTGCACCACGGCGGCGAAATTCTCGATGGTCTTGCGGTCCGACAGGTCGCGCGACTGCGCCACGCCGGACATGGTGAGATGCTCCTCGATCAGCCACGCCACCAGCGCGGTGTCGGCGGCGTTGAGGCCGAGCCGCGGACACAGCCGCCGCGCCACCTTGGCGCCGGCGATCGAGTGATCCTCCGGCCGGCCCTTGGCGATGTCGTGCAGCAGCACCGTGACATAGATGACGGTGCGGTGCTCGGGGCGGATCTTGCGCATCAGGTCGGAGGCCAGCGCGAACTCCTCGTTGCCGCCGCGCTCGATCTCCTGAAGGAAGCCGACGCAGCGCAACAGATGCTCGTCGACGGTGTAGTGATGATACATGTTGAACTGCATCATCGCGACGATCTTGCCGAAGGCGCGGATGAAGTGGCCGAGCACGCGGGTCTCGTTCATCCGCCGCAGCACGATCTCGGCGTCGTTCGAGGTGAGGATTTCGATGAACAGCCGGTTGGCCTCGGGGTCGTCGCGGACCTGGGTGTTGATCAGTTGCAGCGATCGCGTCACCGCGCGCATGGCGTCGGGATGGAACGCGAGGTTGTTCTTCTGCGCGAGGCGGAAGATGCGGATCAGGTTGACCGGGTCGCGGCGGAACACGTCGGGGCTGGCCAGCGTGATGCGGTTGTTGTCGATGACGAAGTCGTCGCTGTCCGGCAGCCGCCGCCGCTTGGCGCCGGGGCGCAGCCGCGCCATCATCCGGCTCAGCACCGGCTCGGGCTTGGCCTGCTGGTCCTCCAGCTTGGCGCACAGGATCGCGGTGAGGTCGCCGACGTCCTTCGCCACCAGGAAGTAATGCTTCATGAAGCGCTCGACGTCCTGCATGCCGGGATGCGAGGTGTAGCCGAGCCGCTGGGCGATCTCGCGTTGCAGGTCGAACGACAGCCGCTCCTCGGGGCGGCCGGTGATGAAATGCAGATGGCAGCGCACCGACCACAACAAATCGGCGCAGCGGCCGAACACCCGGAATTCGTGGGCGTCGAACACGCCGCGCTGGCGCAACTCGTCGGTGTCGCGCACCCGGTAGACGTATTTGGCGATCCAGAACAGCGTGTGCAGGTCGCGCAACCCGCCCTTGCCGTCCTTGACGTTGGGCTCCACCAGATAGCGCGATTGCCCGGCGCGGCGGTGGCGCTCCTCGCGCTCGGCGAGCTTGGCGGTGACGAATTCGGACGCGGTGCCCTGCACCACCTCCTTGTCGAAGCGCTCCACCAGTTCGTCGTACAGCCCGCGGTCGCCGGTCAGGTAACGGGTTTCGAGAATGGCGGTGCGGATGGTCATGTCGCCGCGCGCCTGCCGGATCGATTCGTCGACCGAGCGCGTGGCGTGGCCGACCTTGAGCCCCATGTCCCACAGGCAATAAAGGATCGCCTCGGCGACCTGCTCGCCCCACGCGGTTTGCTTGTAGGGCAGGATGAACAAGAGATCGATGTCGGATTCCGGCGCCATCAGCCCGCGGCCGTAGCCGCCGGTGGCGACCACCGCCATGCGCTCGGCGCCCGACGGAACCGGCGAGCGATAGAGGTGCCGGGTGGCGGCGTCGAACAGGATGCGGATGATGTCGTCCTGCACCGAGCACAGCCGCTCGGCGCAGCGGCGGCCGTGGCGGTCCTTCAGCAGGGCGGCCTGCGCCGCCTCGCGCGCGGCGAGCAGTTCGGCCTTGAGCAGATGCGCCAGCGCCGAACGGAAGGCGTCGTTGTCGCCGCCATGGCGGGAGGCCAACGCGCCGACGCCGGCGCGAATCCGCGCGGTGTCGAAGATCGTCTCGGGAACGGGCGGCGGGGCGGCGGCGTGATCCATCATATCCGGATATCGAAGGGTGAGGGCGCTGTCCATTACAGCACAGCCCGCGACCGACGCATCCTGATTTCCGGATTTTTCGCGGCGGGACGTTTTCGGGGCGGACCGCGCCCTCGGGCGGCGTTCGCAATCAAGCGACTGAAAATATATGTCTTTCCCGCTTACCGGCAAGCGCCGCGGCGGCGCACGCCGCTCAGCCGGTTTCCCACATCACTTCGAGGCGGCGGCGGAACGAGCGCGGTTTCTCGACATAGAGCCGCTTGGCGATGCGGCGCGCGGCGGCGACATGCGCCGCCTGGCGGTGCGCGATCGCCGGGATCAGGCGCGAGCGCCAGCGCGCCAGGGGCTGGCGCAGCCCGGTCATGCGCTTCAGCACGTCGAGATCCTGATAGCTGCCGAGATGGTCGCGCAGGGTCTGGTTCTCGTTGACCCACATCTTGGCGAAACGCGGCCACAGCGGCTCGACGATCTCCATCAGATAGCGCTGGCTGATGATGAGCTTGCGCAGGTCGTGCAGGGCCTCGCCGTCGGCCTGCGACCAGTCGTCCGGGATCGCGCGCCGGACCGCGCGGTAACTGAGCGCGAGGCGGCGCGCCACGTCCTCGAACGTCAACAGATGCAGCGGCCATTGCCGGATCGCGGCGGACGCGCGGTCCAGCGCGGCCAGCAGCTCGCCGCGCATCTGCGCGGTCAGCGTCGTCGCTTCCTGCATCTGCGACAGCGCCTGCACGCGCGCGCGCACGGTCGCGACCGAGCGCGGCGACAGCGGCAGCTCGGGCCCGGCCAGATCGTCGAGCGCGTCGAGCGCGGCTTGCGCATCGCGGGCGTGGCTGAGCCGGCGGGCGAGGTCGCGCGCCTCGACGCGGAATCGCTCGGCCTCGTCGTCCAGGAACGCGCTCAACAGCCACAGCAAGGCGCGCCAGCGTTTCATTTCCTTGCGGAACTCATGCACCGCCACGGCGTCGGAATGGGTCGGATCCTCGACCGCCGAACGCGCGGTGGCGCAGATATCCTGCGCCACCGCGCGCAGCGCCTCGCCGACGGCGAGCTTGGTTCGTAATGCGGGCTTCTCGGCCATGTCAGATCGGGCGACGCTCAATATTTTTCCGGAACGAGTTTGTAGTCGTAGTTCGGCTCCTTGTAGCCGCGCGCCTTCTGCCGCTCGGGAAGGACGAACGTCTTGCGCTTGATCGGCTTGTGCGGAATCACGCTGAGCAGATGCGCGATGCAGTTGAGCCGGGCGCGCCGCTTGTCGTCGGAGCGCACCACATGCCAGGGCGAGACCTCGGTGTCGGTGGCCGCGAACATGGCGTCGCGCGCGCGCGAATAGTCGTACCAGCGCCGGTGCGATTCCAGATCCATCGGGCTGAGTTTCCAGGTCTTGCGCGGATCGGTGATGCGCTTGGTGAAGCGGCGGGTCTGCTCCTCCTTGCTGACCTCGAACCAGTATTTGATGATGGTGATGCCGGAATCGATGATGTCGCGCTCCCAGGCCGGACAGATCCGGAGAAACCGCTGATATTGCTCGTCGCTGCAAAATCCCATCACCCGCTCGACGCCGGCGCGATTGTACCAGCTGCGATCGAAAATCACGATCTCGCCGGCCGCCGGGAAATGCCGGATGTAGCGTTGGAAGTAGATCTGCGTGCGCTCGCGGTCGGTCGGCGCCGGCAGCGCCACCACCCGGAAGGTGCGCGGTGAGACGCGCTCGGTGATCGCCTTGATGACGCCGCCCTTGCCGGCGGCGTCGCGGCCTTCGAAAATCACGATGACCCGCTTGCCGGTCTGCTTGGTCCAGTACTGCACCTCGACCAGCTCGGCATGCAGCTTGGCCAATTCGGCGTCGTATTCCACCCGGCTGAGCTTGGCCTTGCCGTCACTCGGCGCGGGTTCGCCGCGGCCGGATTTCTTATCCTTGGCCTTGCCGCCGCCGGCTTTCTTTTCGCTCATCTGCCCCTCGACCGACGGTCGCGCGCCCCGATGCGTGGCCGCTCCGTCGCCAAGCCTGCCCGCGCGGAACCATCAAACAGCGTGATCCGGCCTCCGTCGAGCCCTCCGCGACCTGACAGCGTTATTGGTAATGTAGATGAACGACGCTTGCGGGCCTTGAGCGGGCCATGACGGTGAGAGCGCCTCGACAATTCCTGCGACAAGCATCAGCCTTGGGTCGCCCTTCAGCGGCCGTTCAGGTCGGTGATCGGGTGACGGCGGACGCCGTGAGCGATTTGAAATCATTGCGGACGCCGCGCGCCGTGACGACGTCGATCACGCGGCCGTCTGCCGGTCGACCGTTAAGGCCGGCGCGCCGTCTCGGAGACTGACCGGAAACGAGACGTCATCGCCCGTGAAGGCGGACGATCCGGTCATCCGGGAAAATGCGTGGAAAATTTGATTCAACACGGAGTCCTGGATGCTCCGCCGTCGCGGGGTATGACGGGTCTCACATTGCGGATTTGATCCGAAAATGAACTCCGGTCAGTCTCCTGGGTCACCGTGCTGTGATCGCCGCCGTCTCGACAGCCGGTTTGCCGCCGCGATATGTGGTCCGGACACCGCGAGATTATCAAAAATGAGCGTTTATTCGACCGCCACAGCGGCGCCGCCGCCGGACAGAATCGCCGCGTCGCGTTGCGCGGCCCTGATCGCCGCGATTGCGGCGCTGACACTGGCGGGGGCGTGGTTCTTCCAGCTGGTGCTGGGCTTGCAGCCGTGCCCGCTCTGTCTCGAACAGCGCTATGCCTATTATCTCGCGATACCGCTGGCGATCGTGGTGGCGGTGGCGGCCGCGCGTGAGGCGCCGCGCGGGCTGGTCGCGGCCGGGTTGGTGGTCCTGATGCTGGCGGCGCTGGTCAACGCCGGGCTCGGCGTCTATCACGCCGGCGTCGAATGGCGCTGGTGGCAGGGGCCGACCGATTGCAGCGGCCCGGTGGTCAGCCTCGGCAACGCCGGCGACCTGTTGTCGCGGCTCGACACCGTGAAGGTGGTCCGCTGCGACGAGGTGCAGTGGCGCTTCCTCGGCCTGTCGATGGCCGGCTACAACGTGCTGATCTCGCTCCTGATGGCGGCGCTGGCGCTCGCCGGCCTGCGCCGCCTCGTCAGGCGCTAGGGGGAGGCCGGGACGACCGGCGTTCGCCGCTGCCGCGCGGCGTAGGCCAGCGCGATAAGCCCGATCGCGACCGGCGGGTAGACCACCAGGTTGACCATCGACCAGCCGTAATCCGCCAGCAACTGGCCGGAGACGAACGAGCCGATCGCCATGGTGCCGAACACCAGGAAGTCGTTGAACGCCTGCACCTTGTTGCGCTCCTGCGGGCGATGGGTCTCCAGCACCAGCGTCGACGCCCCGATGAAACTCAGGTTCCAGCCCAGCCCGAGCACGAACAGGCCGACCCAGAAATGATAGGTGCTGACGCCGGCGAGGCCGATGGCGGCGGCGGTCGCTTCCAGCAGCAGCCCGGCGGCGGCCACCGCCGGCGCGCCGATGCGCGCGATCAGCGCGCCGGTGACGAAGCTCGGGCCGAACATCGCCACGATGTGCCACTGAATGCCGGTGTTCGAATCCGAGACCGGCAGGCCGCACATCTTCATGGCCAGCGGCGCCGAGGTCATCACCAGATTCATCATCGCGTAGGAGACGATGCCGGAGATCGCCGCCGCGATGAAGCGCGGCTGCCGCGCGATCTGCATCAAGGGCCGCCCGGCGCCGAAATCGGCCGGCGGCGGCGGCGGCGCATCGACCCCGGCCACCACCGCCATGGCGATCAGCGCGATCACCGCCTGCGTCGCGAAGGAGAAGGCGAACAGATAGGGCGGCCAGATGTCCATGGTCCACTGCACCAGCTGCGGACCGAGCACGCCGGCGAACACGCCGCCGGCCATCACCCACGACACCGCCTTGGGCTGGAACGCGCGGCTCGCGCCGTCGGCGGCGGCGAAGCGGTAGGACTGCGACACCGCGCCGTAGAAGCCGCCGATCATGGTGGCGACGCAGAACAGCGCGAACGAGCCGTACAGGATGGCGAGGCAGCCGAGCACGCCGGTCAGCGCGCCGAAGCCGGTGCCGATGACGAAGGCGGCGCGGCGGCCGTAGCGGCGCGAGATGTAGCCGGTCGGCAGCGTCGCGATGGCGAGGCCGAGGACATAGACCGACAGCGGCAGCGTCGCCAGCGCCAGGCTCGGGGCCAGGGTCGCGCCGACGATCGAGCCGGTGGCGAAGATCACCGCGGAATTGGCCCCGGTCAGCGCCTGCGCGATGGAAAGCCGCGCCACGTTGGCGCGCGCCCGGCGGTCGTCGATGACCTCGTCGAAAGTGGCTTCCGTCATATCCCGCCGTTCCGGCTCGTCAGACTTGAACCTGACGAATCATTCGTCCGTCATTGCGGGGAGCGTGAGTTCCGAAGCAATCAGGTCTTGCTTCGTGGCCTTCTTCGCCCGCAATGACGATTCAACATCGTATTGTTTCATTCCCCGAGAGACCGGATCGGCCCCAAAAGAACCATATGCTCCGGCATCGCGTCGTGATGGCATAAACATCCGCGAAAGCGCGGTGCGAGGGAAGATAAATCCTATCGCGGGCCGGGAATCAACGCGCGCAAACGCGGATCAGCCCAGCATTTCCGGCGCGCGGCGGAGCTGCGCCTCGGCGTCGGCCGCCATCCGCGCCACGATCTCGGCGGCGCCGAGGTCGGCGGTGATGAGGTCCGCCGCCTCGCCGACGATGACGGCGGCGACGTCGGTGTCGCCGTCGGCGGCCGCCTGGAGATAGCGCGGCTTTTCGGCGGCGGCCCGCCGGAGCGCGTCGAGGTCGCCATGCCAGCGGGCGATGAAGGGGTTGCGCAGGGTGCGAATGTTCCACTGCCCGGGCCAGTCGATGCCGCGCGCGACGTCGATCGCGGAACTGCGGATGGTGTCGTCGCCGCTGGCCGCAATCGCCACGCGCTTGGCGTTGGGGTGGGCGAGCGATTCGCGGCTGGCGTAGAACACCGAGCCGCACACCACGCCGGCGGCGCCCAGCATCAGGGCGGCGGCGAGGCCGCGACCATCGGCGAGGCCGCCGGCGGCCACCACCGGCACGTCGCCGCCGAGCGCGTCGATCACCGCCGGCACCAGCGGCAGCGTGGCGCGGCCGCCGCCATGGCCGCCGGCCTCGGTGCCCTGCGCGACGATGACATCGGCGCCGTCGCCGACCGCCTTGCGCGCCTGCGCCACCGTCTGCACCTGCGCGATCAGGACGATGCCGGCGCGCTTGATCGCCGGGGCGAAGTCGTCGATGTCGCCGAACGACAGGAACATCGCCTTCGGGCGATGCGAAAGCGCGAGATCGAGCAGCGACGGGTTGTTGCGCAGCGACCAGGTGATGAAGCCGACGCCGACCGGCGCGTTGCCGGCGTCGAGCAGTTGCCGCCCGAGCCAGTCCTTGTCGCCGTAACCGCCGCCGACGATGCCGAGCCCGCCGGCGCGGGTCACGGCGGACGCCAGCGCGCCGCCGGCGACGCCGGCCATCGGCGCCAGCAGGATCGGGTGTTCGATGTCGAGAAGCGAAGTCAGCGCGGTCTTGATCGCCATGGCGACCTCACATGTCGGAGATGGGGAGATTAGCTTCATGCGCCGGCGCGGCGGGGCGGGCAATGCCCAATCGCGCACGCGCGGCGTGCGGATTTTCGGTCCGCCGCCTTGCGGCGCGCGACACGAGAGCCGTCATCGCCCCGTCAGCCGTCATCCGCCCCTCAGTCGTCATTGCGAACATCCGGGTCAACCTATCAGTCGTCATGGCGAGGAGCGCAAGCGACGAAGCAATCCAGTCCTTTCTTGCGGCCTCTGGATTGCTTCGCTGCGCTCGCAATGACGGGAGGAGGGACCTCGCAATGACGAAAGAACGGCCTTCAGCGCGACAACACCGCGATAAAATTGTTGGCGGGCATCGCCACCACGTCGCGCAGCGTCAGGCCGTGGCGCGCCGCCTCGGCCGCGACCTCGTCGAGATCGCGCACGCCCCAATCCGGATTGCCGGCGCGCAGGCTGTCGTCGAACGCCGCGTTGCTGGCGGCGGTGTGGTGGCCGCCGCGCTTGAACGGGCCGTAGAGAAACAGCCGCCCGTCCGGGCGCAACGCGCGGCCCGCACCGGCGAGCAAGCCCTCGGCGACGGTCCACGGCGCGATGTGAATGACGTTGGCGCAGAATATCGCCAGCAGGCGATGGGGATCGGCGCCCGGCATCCGCGCGCGCCATTTGGGATCGGACACGTCGAGCCGCTGCGGCGCGTGCAGGTTCGGGAGGTTGGCGTAGGCGCGCCACGCCGCGATGCTTCTCAGATGCGCGTCGTTATAATCGCTCGGCCACCACGCGATGCGCGGCGTGTGCCGCGCGAAATGAACGATGTGCTGACCGGTGCCGCTGCCGACCTCCAGCACATCGCCGCTCACGTCGCGCAGATAAGGCTCCAGCACCGCCCAGATCGCCTGATGATTGCGATGGAAGGCGGCCGCGTCGAGCCGGCCGTCGACCGCGACGCCACGGCCGTCCTTGCCGAATTCGACGACATAGTCAGGCATGCGATTTTCTCCGCGTCACGTGCGCTCACTGTTGAATTGCGATCGTCGCCGAATTGCGATAATCGCGACGCCCACCGCCCGCATCCACGATCGACGGATGGCGTTTCAATGTCGTCCGCTTATAAAACCCGTATGAAGACGTCGCGCCGCGAGGAAGCGACTCCAGACGACTGAAACGAATCTTCTTCCACGTTGCCACGCAGTAGCATGTTATTAGTGCAGGATTAGTCCCGTGAGAAAGTTTTTCTTTATCGATCGCGACCGCTTTCAATCGATCGCATTGCTGATATGGCTTGGCCTCGGAATCGGCCTCATCGTGATGCCGAAACCGGCGCTGGCGCAATCGCCGAATGCCGACGCGGGACGCAAAATCGCGTTCGATCGCGGCAAGGGCAACTGCCTCACCTGCCACGTCATCAAGGGCGGCGATTCCCCCGGCACCATCGGCCCGGAACTGAAGGATTTGAAGGCGAAGTATCCCGATCGCGACGAGTTGGTGGCGATCGTCAGCGACGAAACCAAACGCAACCCGACCACCGTGATGCCGCCGTTCGGCCGCAACCACATTCTGACCGAGCAGGAAATCAGCGCGGTGGTGGATTTTCTACAGACGTTGTGACGGCCCGGACAGGCGTCCGGCCGCGACAGGGAGACCGACATGAACGGTTCGAGTTCGGATCGCGCGGCGCTCAGCCGGCGCGTGGTGCTGCAAGGCATCGCCGCGATCGCGGTGGCGGGCGTCGCCGGCTTGCGCTTCGATATCACCACGGCGTTCGCCGCCGCCAACGACGCCTATCCGGAGGACGCCTTCAAACAAAAGACCGAGGCCGACGCCATCAAGGCGCTGTACGGCAGGACGGCGCAAGCCTCCGACAAGGTCAAGCTCGACGCGCCTGAGATCGCCGAGAACGGCGCGGTGGTGCCGGTCAGCGTCTCGTCGTCGCTGCCGGACGTCACCTCGATCGCGATCCTGGTGCCGGCCAATCCCAACACGCTGGCGGCGGCCTATCGCATCCTGCCGGGCACCGCGGCGATGGTCGCCAACCGGCTCAAGATGGCGAAGACCAGCAACGTCATCGCCGTGGTCGAAGCCGGCGGCAAGCTCTACAGCGCCACCAAGGAAGTCAAGGTCACCGTCGGCGGCTGCGGCGGCTGACGGGTTTGAGCGAGGAGCATCATCATGGCATCGAGCATTCGCGTGCGCGCCACCGCCAACGGCGACACCACCGAGGTGCAGGCGCTGATCCAGCACCCGATGGATTCCGGCTTCGTCAAGAACGCCAAGGGCGAGCTGATCCCGCCGCACTTCATTCAGCAGGTCGCGATCGAACACGCCGGCAAGCCGGTGTTCGTGGCCGACTGGGGGCCGGCGGTGTCCAAGGACCCGTATCTGAAATTCGCCTTCAAGGGCGGCAAGGCCGGCGACGAACTCAAGGTGAGCTGGACCGACAACAAGGGCGCCACCGATCAGCTCACCACCAAGATTCAGTAACAGCGAAAAATGACGATGCGACGATTGTTTCGAGCGGCGATGACCGGGCTGGCGATGGCGGCGGCGCTGATCGCCGCGCCGTCTTTCGCCGCACCAGCCGCTGACGCGCCCGACCCCGCCGCCGACCTGAAAGCCTTTCAAAAATACTTCAAGGACAAATTCCCCAAGGTGAAGTTCGAGGATTTCGTCAACGGCCCCTATTCGATGGACGAGGGCCTCTACAGGCAATGGAAGGAGAAGGAGGAGTTTCCGCCCTACGAGTTCGCGCTCGATCTCGGGAAGGAACTGATGGCGAAGCCGTTCAAGAACGGCAAGACGCTGGCCGACTGCTTTCCCAACAAGGGCATCGGCGTCCGCCAGGATTATCCTTACTTCGACACCCAGCAAGGCCAGGTCGTCACCCTCGAACTCGCGGTGAACCAGTGCCTTGAGGCCAATGGCGAACAGCCCTTTTCCTACGTCAAGGACGAGATGGCGGCGGTGACCGCCTACATGGCCTTCACCTCGCGCGGCAAGCCGTTCGACGTCAGGATTCCCGACGATCCGCGCGCGCTCGCCGCTTACGAGAACGGCAAGCGCTATTTCTACACGCGGCGCGGCCAGTTGAATTTCTCCTGCGCCACCTGCCATGTGCAAAGTCCCGGCGAGCGGATCCGCGCCGAGGTGCTGGCGCCGGCGCTGGGCATCCTCAACGCCATGCCGATCTATCGCTCCGAATGGTCCGGCATGGGCACCACCAGCCGCCGCTTCACCTCGTGCAACAGCCAGGTGCGCGGCGTGCCGCTGAAGCCGCAGGACGAGGACTACCGCGATCTCGAATATTACCTGTCCTATGTCAGCAACGGGTTGCCGATCTCCGGCCCCGGCGCGCGACCGTAACGCGACGGAGATCGTGATGCGTCGAACAATCTCCGCTTCCGTGGCCGCGCTGCTGCTGGGCGTGCTCGCCACGCCGGCCCATGCCGCCGAGGCCGACTACAAGGCCGCCGTTGCGGCGGCCGAGGCCGCCAACGCCGAGGCCGGCAAGCTGCGCAACCAGTGGACCACGGCGGTCTCCGCCCTCGCCGCCGCCAGGAAAGCCGCCGAGGCCGGCGACTTCGACAAGGCGACCCTTGAAGCGAAAAAATCCGAACAATTGTCGCGGGCGGCGATTTTCCAGGCCGAGGAACAGAAGGCCAACTGGAAGCTGATGGAGATCCGCTAGAGCCCGACCGTCACCCAGACACCGGGCGTCATCGTCCGCGAAGGCGAACGATCCAGCAGACGGCGCGGGCGCGGGGGAAATTCGTTTCCGGTCAGGGGTACTGGATGCTCCGCTTGCGCGGAGCATGACGGCGTTCGTGTGACGGCCGATCGTGCTCCAGGCAGGGGCGGTCTCACCGTCCGCCGCCGCTTTCGCCGCGCGACGCCGGGGCGCTTGACCGGAAATTGGTTTTGTGGACGGATCCGGCGCGAAACCTCGCCTCCCGATCTCCACATCTCGCACCGGAATCAAAAATGCCTCTCGTCCTCACCGAAGAACAGTCCCTGTTGCGCGACAGCGCGCGCGGCTTCATCAGCGAAAAGGCGCCGGTCGCCCACCTGCGCAAGCTGCGCGACGACCGCGACGCCACCGGCTTCTCCCGCGACCTCTGGAAGGGATTCGCCGAGATGGGGTTCGCCGGCCTGTTGGTGCCGGAGGCGTTCGGCGGCAGCGCGCTGGGCTGCGTCGAGGCCGGCGTCGTGCTGGAGGAAATCGGCCGCAACCTGATGCCGTCGCCGTTCCTCTCGACCGCCGTGCTGGCCGCCTCGGCGCTGGCGCGCGGCGGCAACGCCGAGCAGCAGGCCGCCTATTTGCCGAGGATCGCGGACGGGTCGCTGATCGCGGCGCTCGCGGTCGATGAGGGCGCCAAGCACCGGCCGCACAATATCGCGATGCAGGCCGCGCGCGCCGGCAACGGCTTTCGGCTGAACGGCGCCAAAGCCCTCGTCGTCGACGGCCACGTCGCCGATCTCCTGATCGTCGCGGCGCGCACCGAAGGCGGGCTGACGCTGTTTCTGGTCGATCCGAAAGCCAAACAGGTCGCCGTCGAGCGCACCGTGATGGTCGACGCGCACAACGCCGCGCGCGTCACCTTCGACAATGTCGAGGTCAGCGCCGACGCCGTGCTCGGCGAGGTCGACCGCGGCGACGCGTTGCTGGAGGCGGTGCTCAACGTCGGCCGCGGCGCGGTCGCCGCCGAAATGGTCGGCCTGAGCGAGGAAGTGTTCGGCCGCACCGTCACCTACCTCAAGGAGCGCAAGCAGTTCGGCAAGCTGATCGGCGAATTCCAGGCGCTGCAACACCGCGCGGCGCAACTCTATATCGACATCGAGATCACCCGCGCCGCGACGCTGAAGGCGTTGCAGGCGCTCGATCACGACGCCGCCAAGGCGGCTCATGCCGTGTCGGTGGCCAAGGCCCGCGCCGGATCGACCGCGACCCGCGCGGTGCAGGAAGGCGTGCAGATGCACGGCGGCATGGGCATGACCGACCAGTTCGACATCGGCCTGTTCATGAAGCGCGCGCGGGTGTGCCAGGAACTGTTCGGCGACGACAATTTCCACGCCGAACGGCTGGCCGAAGCGCGGCAGTATTGAGAGAATGCCCCGATCACCGCAGTCGTCCCCGCGAAGGCGGGGACGACATCGCGCGCCCCGGCCCCTCAGCCGTCATTGCGAGCGAAGCGAAGCAATCCAGCAACCCGGAAAGGAAGAACTGGATTGCTTCGTCGGCTCCGCCTCCTCGCAATGACGGGATGGGCGCTCAGCGCGCCAGCTTCGCCTTGAAGAAGTCCGTCATCTCGCGGATGTAGTCGGCCGCCTGCGTTCCCTCGCTGCCGATGGTGACGCCCTTGTGAAGGAAGCCGCCCTTGATCGAGTATTCGATGAACGACCCGGCGGTGACGGAGGGATCCGGCTTGCCGGTGCGCATGTTGTAGTAGGTGGCGTCGTCACTCATGTAGACCGTCGGATAGATCGTCGAGGTCACCGCCTCGGGAATCGCGGTGCGCGGCACGCCCTCGCGGTCGAAGGCATGAAGCGCGCCGGGAAACAGCTTCATCACCACGTCCTGATGCGCGACCTCCATGGCATGCGCCGCGTCCTGGCATTGTTGCGGCGACACCCAGTCGTCGCGGTCGCCCTGCAGGATGAGAAGGCTCGCGTCCCTGGCGATCCGCGCCGAGCGGAACTGGACGCCGCACCACGGATAGCCGGCCATCACCGCGCGCAATCCCTTGCCCTCGCCCAGCACTGCGTCGGAGATCGGGGCGGCGACGGCCATCATCACCGCGGTGCCGCCACGGCTGCCGCCGGTGGCGCCGATCCGCGCCGGATCGATCTCCTTGCGGGTGCGCAGATACTTGACGCCGGCCAGCACGTCGTAGGCGCTCGCCGCCCAGGTCAGCTTGCCCTGATCGGTGATGGTGTTGTCGATGCCACGGCCGAGGAACGGATCGATCACCAGCACGGCGAAGCCGGCGGAGGTCAGCGCGCTGGCATGCGCGAAATGGTGCGGGCCGAGATTGCCGCTGCCCGGCGTCTCCACCACGGCGGCGACCGGCCCCGTGGCGTTGGCGGGCAGGAACAGTTGCGCCGTCAGCGTCACCGGCTTGCCGAGATCGCCCTTCATCATCGGGCCGTAGTCGAGCGGCGACGCGCTTTCCAGCTTGACCAATTCGCCGCGAATGCCGTTGGCCAGCACCTGCGGCTGGGCGGCGAATTCCGCCGGCGAAATCTTCGGAAGCTCGGCGACGGCCGGCGCCGCCATCATCCCGGCGAGTAAAATCAGCCCGGCCTGAATTGCCCTCATGCCACGAACCATCGCGTTTCTCCTTGGGTGCTTTGTGACGGCCTCTATAAGAGCGCCGGTCCCGGCGCGCCAATGAACATTCGGGCGAAATCCCATTCAGATCGTGCATAGTGGGACCATCGCTGCCGCGCCGGCCCGGTTCCCGCGGCCCATCGTCTGTCGTCGAGGGCAAGATGGTTTCGCTCGGAAAAATCGACCTCAATCTGTTTCTGGTCCTCGAAGCCATCTTCAACGAGGGCGGCATCACGCGGGCGAGCAAGACCCTCAACCTGACCCAGCCGGCGGTCAGCCACGCGCTGGCGCGACTGCGCGACCTGCTCGATGACCCGCTGTTCACCCGCGAGGGAAGCCGCATGGTGCCGACGCCGCTGACCCTGCAACTGATCGGCCCGGTGAGCGCGGCGCTGCGCGGCATGTCCGGCGCGCTGGCCCAGCTCGACGGCTTCGATCCCGCCACATCGCGCAAGCATTTCAGAATCGGGATGCGGCACACGGTCGAGCCGGCGGTGCTGCCGGCCCTGGCGAAGCAGATTCACGACGAAGCCCCCGGCGTGGAAATCTCGACGCTGAACCACGATCGCGACCAGTTGCGAAGCGCGTTCGCTGCGGGGGAGATCGATGTCGTCATCGATATCCGGATTGCGCCGGTGCCCGATATCCGCTTCCGCCGGCTCTACGGCGGCAAGCTGGTGGTCGCGATCCGCAAGGATCATCCGGTCCTGCGCGAGCCGTGGAGTCTCGACGCCTATCTGCGCTGCGACCATATTTCCGCCAGCTCGCGCCGGGCGGCGGTCGGCTATGAAGACCACGTCCTGCAGGAAGCCGGCCGGCACCGCCGCATCCGCGTGCGCTGCCAGAACCAATGGACCGCCTGCCGCCTCGCGGCCGCCTCCGACCTGATCTTCACCATGCCGGAACGCTTCGTCGAATCGTCCAGCGCGCCGTTCGGCAATGTCATCCTGCCGTTCCCGCTGCCGCTGCCGAGCTTCTACCTCTATCTCTACTGGCACGCCCGCACCGAAGCCGACCCCGCGACGCGATGGCTGCGCGAAAAGATC
>JBDHSX010000021.1:0-32768 GCA_039808365.1 Xanthobacteraceae bacterium
GAACACGTTCACCGGAATATCCGCAATCGGAAGATACAACTGCACAGCGTTCGTTTCAGATGCCGCCGCGAGCCGGGAAAAGCGACTTCGGCGTTGGCAGAGATATTAAAACGATCTCCGCTAAGCAGCAGGTTCTGTAGAAATGTGGCTCGGAAGAGATTGCGACTCGAGCCGCTTCATCCAATTCCAACTGGCCTTCATCTCTTGCACAAGCAAATTCATCTGATCCGATATCGTTGTCTCTCGACTGATTCCGAACACACTTTGACCGGCTGCTTCGTAAATCAGTCGTTCGTTGTTGCGTTGATGAATTGAGGAAAAAACCTCTCCTGTCAAAACCTGCTGCAGAGGCATTTTCAAAGGGGGCGGTGCATCGGCTTCCTGCCAGGCGTCGATCCACTCGCTCCGGATAACGCGGCACGGTTTGCCGCTGTGTGCGCGTGTGATAATCGTATCCTCGCTTGAGGCATCGATAAGCCGATGCAATAGTGCTGATGGCGTATGGTTTTCCTTCGCTCCCAGCCAAAGCGTACCAAGCCATCCGCCCTGCGCGCCCATGGCGATGGCGGCCAGAATTTGACCGCCGGTTGCGATTCCGCCGGCTGCCAGAACCGGAACGTCTTTCGCAACCGCAACGATTTGCGGCACAAGCGATAATGTACCGACAGGTCCGGTATGACCTCCCGCATCATAACCCTGAGCCACTAAGACTTGGACGCCCATCTCCAAGGCCTTTCTGGCGTGGCGGACCGAGCCAATGAGCGAAAATGTCATCTTGCCCTGGCGCTTCGCTCTCTCGATGAGGTCGCGCCGGAGCCCCACCGCTGTTGCCACGGCGACCGCGTTGCTACTTAGAACAGCTTCGATCTGCTCTTCGAACATTGCCTCCGAACGCACCTGCGTCGTGAAGAAGCTTGGCGCCAGCGGCGGCTCAACGTGAAAACGCTCACGCAAGCCATCGACAAAAGCGACGTGCTCGCAAGGCAATGATCGCCTCAGATCGTTCAGGCTCGCCTGCTGCGGCACGTTTGCCGGAAGCATGATGTCAATTCCATATGGCTTGGAGCCGATCCGTTCTTCGACACGCTGAATTATCGTGAGAAGTTCGTCAGGTTCTTCACGCGCCAGCCCCAATACGGGGAAGCCTCCGGCCTCGGCGATCGCCACGACCACATCGATCGAATGAGAGAAACCAAAAATGGGATATTGAATCCCCAATCGCTGACAGATGGGTGTGCGCATGACGCTATTCTCTCATTGTCAACGGGAAGATCCGCGTGGCGTCTTCATGTCGAGTGATCCACTGGATGCAAATTCGTCAGTTGTTTTCACCTGACCCCGTCGGGTGCTGCCGATGATCGCACATGAGAGTGAATTTGAGTCAAGGCGCCGAGATGGAGGGTTTCGACAGGCGAAACCGTACGTTGATTGTGGCGATGTAGTTTGGCACTAGCCACCAAGCTTCGGCAAACTTGAGGAGGATGATGTGACGAGCCAAGAAACGGACACGCGGGGCCCGCTCAGTGGTGTCCGCATTCTTGATATGGCTACTGTCTTCGCAGCCCCTTTTGGTGCCACGCTATGCGCGGATCATGGCGCCGATGTGCTGAAGCTCGAATTGCCCAATGGAAGCGATCCGCTGCGCGGCCTTCAGCCGGTTAAAGACGGCGTTCCTCTATGGTGGAAGATTGCGAATCGGGGCAAGCGAGGTATCACGCTTGATGTACGGAAACCCGCCGGGCGGGAGATCTTGCTCAGGATGCTACCTGAGTTTGATGTGCTGGTCGAAAATTTCCGGACCGGTACAATGGACAAGTGGGGTCTGGATATTAACACGCTGCATCAAGCAAACCCCCGTCTGATCGTGGTTCGCTTGACTGGTTTCGGTCAGACCGGCCCCTATAGCGGGCGGCCCGGATTTGCGCGGATATTCGAAGCGATGAGCGGTTTTACCAATCTGACCGGTGAACCGGGCGGGCCGCCACTCCACAGTAATTTCCCGATCGGCGATGCCGTGGCCGGACTATTTTGCGCGTTTTCGATTGCGGCGGAGGTTGCGCGTGCCAGAAGCGCCCCCCAGGCAAAAGGCGTTGAGGTCGATTTGTCGGCGACCGAGGCGCTATTCCGTTTACTTGACTTTTTGCCGGTCGAACATGAACAACTCGGGTTTGTTCGACGCGCCACCGGAAATTGCGCGACCTATACCGCGCCCTCGAACATGTATTGCAGCAGCGACGGCGTTTGGTTTTCGCTGGTCGCGTCCTCTGAATCGATCTTTGCGCGGTTGTGCAATGGGCTTGGGCATCCGGAATGGATCGAAGATCCGCGCTTTTCGACCAATCCACGTCGGGTTGCAAACCTTGATCAGTTGAACGAAGTGCTTGAGCGATCTTTTTCGAAGCAGTCTTTTGCGATCCTTGCCGACCGTCTTGAGCAGGCTGGGGTACCTTTTAGCAAGATCTATACTATTCGAGACATTGAGCACGATCCGCAGTTTATTGCTCGCCGCGCCATCGTGCGATTGCCTGATCCGGATTACGGTAGCCTGCCCGCCCCCTGTATCGTTCCAAGAGTGAAGGGTCGCGATCTACCCATTCCTCGCACGGGTCCATCGGTCGGTGAGCACAATGCGCAAGTCTATGCGAATTTGGGAATTCAGAAGAAGGACCTCGATATGCTCCGAAGAGAGGGCATTGTCTGACCTCATTCCGGCTTGAAAGTATTAAGCTTCAAGCATTCGGCGTCCTCGATCAGCGCCGCAGCGGCTTGAAGAATTCACGTATTTCCTGGGCTAGGCTTTCTGGCTGTTCCATAGCGGCGAAATGCCCGCCCTTTGGCATGACCGTCCAGCGCTGGATGTTGGTAAATAGTCGTGCTGCCAGCGATCTCGGCGGGCGAATGATCTCGGCCGGGAATTCACAGTAACCCGTGGGAACGTCAATGCTCTCATTTTCCGGGAGGGGCCATGGACCGTGCGAGCGCGCGTAATATGGCCAGAATGACGATCCAATGGCACCGGTAAACCAGTACAAAGAAATGTTGGCGAGAAGCTGATCTTTTGAAATGACGGAATCGAGTTGGCCTGAACAATCCGACCAGGAACGAAATTTCTCAACGATCCACGCCGCCAGGCCAGCGGGTGAATCCGTGAGCCCAAATGCCAGCGTCTGAGGCCGTGTGCCCTGGATTGCTTGATAGCCGGTCTCGTCCCTTAGAAAGGCTGATAGATTGTTCAGATAGCTCTGTTCTTCCGGCGTTGGATTGTCGAACGAAGCAAGGCTACGAACCGTCGGCATGAAGTTGAGGTGAATGCCCGATACGGATTTCCGGTGTCGCTTCGCAATCAGCGCCGAGATAAATGCGCCCCAATCACCGCCTTGGACCCCGAACCTGTCATATCCCAGAACGTCGGTGGCCAGCTCAGTAAAACAATCCGCGATCGCTTCTAGTCCCAGTCGGGGTTGATAAGGGGTGAACGAGATGCCGAAGCCCGGAAGGGATGGCGCGATCACCGTGAATGAATCGGAAGGATCGCCTCCAAACCGGGCTGGATCTGTCAGTCGCGGAATCAGGTCCAGGAATTCGAATACCGAGCCCGGCCAGCCATGCGAAAGCAGAAGCGGGAGCGGCGAGGGCCCTTTTCCCCTCACATAAAGAAAATGCAAATCGATCCCGGCCAACTCGATTTTGTATTGTGGAAATTTGTTCAATCGCGCCTGTTGCGCGAACCAGTCAAATTCGTTGCACCAATAAGCGACGAGCTCTCTCATATAGTTGAGGTCGGTTCCAGCCGACCAAGGGGCAACCTCGCTCGCCTGATCGGGAAAACGGGTGCGAGCCAGTCTATGTCTCAAATCGTCAACCGCTGACCCGGGTATATCAAGCCTGAAGCGACGAAGGCTCAAGCGCCACTCCTGAAGTCACTGAATCTTCGCATCAAGAATGTTGTCCTGTGCAGGGGAACATCCTGACGCTCATCGCATGCGAGCGAATGAACGCTAGCTCAACGATTTGATTATTCAACTTAATTCGGTGTCCGCCTTTCGGTGTTTCGAACAGCGAAATGCCGCATTGCGCCTCCCATGGGGCCGTGATCTTGTGAGCAAGCTGTCGCAACGAAATTTTCTTCGGTTCTCCAACGCTTCCATGGTTGCGGGCCGATCGCGGATACGGGCTCGCGTATCCTGTGGATGGGGTTTGGCTTTAGCGAATTCACTATAATCGGGAGGAAGACCAAGAATGCCTCGAGTTGTTTATGTCCAGCCAACGGGTACACAGCAGGAGGTTGAACTGACGGTTGGTTCCACCGTGATGTCCGGCGCGCTGACGAATGGAATTTCAGGAATTGACGGCGACTGTGGTGGCCAATGCGCCTGCGGGACCTGTCACGTTTATATCGACGATGAATGGATCGAGCGCATTGGACCCGCCGGCGAGCGAGAATCGGAAATGCTGATGTTCGCTGCGGCCGTTCAGCCCAATTCGAGGCTCGGCTGCCAAATCACCATCGAGCGCGATCTTGAGGGTCTGACCGTCTATTTGCCTGACGGACAGCATTAATCGCGCCGCGCAAAAAAGGAGGAAATCATGGGATCAATGTGCCCGGTGCTCGATCCGCATTCAATTCCAATCGAAAAAATCGATGTCAGTGATCCCGCGCTGTTTCAGAATGATTCGATCGGTTCGTTCTTCAAGAGGCTTCGTGAAGAAGACCCGGTTCATTTTTGCGCAGATTCAAAAATCGGCCCATTCTGGTCGATTACAAAGTTTCAAGACATCGTTGATGTCGATTCCAATCACGCGGCGTTTTCATCCGATTCCAGTAGGGGAGGGGTGGCCCTTGAGGATCGGGTGCGCCGGAATTTTATTGCGATGGACCCGCCGAAACACGACGAGCAACGCAAAGCGGTTAGTCCCATTGTCGCGCCGCCGAATCTGCGCAACCTTGAGGGACTCATTCGCGAGCGTACCGCAGCGGTGCTCGATGATTTGCCTCGCGGTGTCGAGTTCGATTGGGTCGAGCGTGTCTCAGTCGATCTGACGACCAAAATGCTGGCGACGCTCTTCGATTTCCCTTACGAGGAGCGCCATCTTCTCACTGAATGGTCCAATCTATCCGTCACGGTGCCGGTTGAAACCGACGCCGAACGCGAGAAATTGCTGCAGCCGTGCTATGACTATTTCGGAAAGCTGTGGGCCGAGCGCCAGAAGCAGCCGCCGAAGAACGATCTGCTGTCCATGCTGGCCCATTCCGCTGCGGCCAGGAGCATGGATGCCGCTGAATTTAACGGCAACGTCCTTCTGCTGATTGTTGGTGGTAACGATACGACCCGTAACACCATGACCGCGAGCGTTCTGGCAATGCACCAGAATCCGGGCGAACTGGAGAAGCTTCACAAAAATCCAGAGCTTATACCGAGCATGGTTTCAGAAACCATCAGGTGGCAGACGCCGCTTTCGCACATGCGCCGCACGGCAACTGCTGACGTATGGCTGCGCGGCAAGCATATCCGCAAAGGTGACAAGATCGCCATGTGGTATTTGTCTGGCAATCGCGATGACGAATATATCGAGAAGGCCGATGAATATATTATCGACCGCAAGAATGTTCGCCAGCATCTTTCGTTTGGATTCGGGATTCACCGCTGCGTCGGCAACAGGCTTGCGGAATTGCAACTCAGAATTCTTTGGGAAGAAATCCTCAAGCGCAACATCACGATCGAGGTGATGGGTCCGCCGGTTCGGACATATTCGAACTTCATTCACGGATATGAATCGCTTCCGGTGGAGGTCTCTTCCTAATTCGAGCCAAGACCGATCAACGGACCGCACCAAGATAATAATCAGAAGAAAACAAAAATTTCCATCAAGAAGGGAGAGATCAATGAAGCGCTGGTTGGGCTATTTTGCTGTTTCAATCATGGCCATGATTCCCGCCGTCGCGGCTCATGCGCAAAAGCCGGTCATCCGGATTCAGGATTATCCCGGTTCGATAACCACGCTTATACGCGTGGCTGTGGATAAGGGCTATTGCGACAAACACGGCATCGAGTGCCAGCTCAAGATCATTCCCTCCGCCCCCGCGGGACTTCAGACATTGCTGGCCGGTGGCATCGATGTTGCCGGCCCGCCGCCTGAGGTGGCGATCCAATCCGCGGTTCGCGGCGCCGATCTGCGCATCATCGGCAGCTACTTCAACGCGAATCCGTTCATGCTCCTTCTTGGACGGTCAATGTCGTCTGATTACGACAAGACTTATCCGGAAGTGATAAAGAAGCTTAAGGGGAAAAAGATCGGTGTAACGGCGCGCGGCGCCGGTCCGGAATTCCAAATCGGGTCGATGTTGCAGGCCAATGGACTTAAAGCCGAGGATGTCACGTTCGTCGCGGTCGGCTCGCCGAACACCGTGTATCCCGCGCTGGTCAACGGCCAGATCGATGCGGCCATGAGCTTCGTGCCTCTGGATGGCTTCTGCAATGTCTTGAAGACCTGCCATATTTCTGTTGTTCCCGCGAAGGATCAGGGACCCAAGGTTCTTACTGATCTCAACGGCGCGGGTGGCCTGCTCGTCGTGAGGGCTGACTATCTGAAGGACAATCGCGACACTTTGAACCGTTTTTCCCTGGCATTGAAGGACGCTCAAGAGTTCATTCAGGATCCTAAGAATTTTGATGAGGTCACCAAGATTACGTTCAAATACTATCGCCTGGATATCGATAAGGGAGATGAGATCCTGAGGGACTCGTTGAAGCGATTCCTGCCCAACATGGTTTCTAGCGTTGACCCCAAAGCTCTTCAGTCTGCGGCGAACTACCTGCTGCAAACGAGCCAGTTGAGCAAAGCCTACGATACGTCAGCTCTTCTGAAAAACTAGGCGTTGGAGGAGGCAAACGATGGCCATGGTTCAGCGTCTTCCGGTCCGGAGCGAAGCAGCGTCGCCCAGAGTTATAGACAAGCCGATGTCTGAGGACGTCGCAATCGAGGTGCAGGATCTGGAAGTCTCCTTCGGCAACCGGAAGGTTATTGACGGGGTTTCCTTGCGGATTCCGAAGGAGCAACTGGTCTCGATCGTTGGACCCAGCGGATGCGGAAAGACCACCGTGTTGAATTTGCTTGCCGGCCTGGTGGACGTGCCGCGCAAGGGAAAGCTTCTGGTGGGAAACAAGTCACCGCGCCTGGGTGATGAGCGAATTGCTTACATGTTGGCGCGAGACTCGTTGTTGCCCTGGCGAACCACGCTTCAGAATGCGTGTTACGGTATGCAAATCCGCGGGGTGCCCGCGAAAGCGCGTGAGGAAAGAGCCCGTGACCTTCTGGGCAGGGTCGGGCTGGCGGGATTTGAGAACGCTTATCCCAAGCAATTGTCTCATGGAATGCGCCAGCGTTGCGCGCTGGCGCGCACCTTCGCCCTCGACGCGCCGTATCTGCTGATGGATGAGCCGTTCGGCGCGCTGGATGCTCAAACCAAGCTTACCTTGGAAGAGCTTCTCGTTGAGCTCTGGCAACAGGAGCGGCGGACGGTGATGTTCATCACTCATGATCTTGCCGAAGCCATCGCGATCTCAGATCGTGTCGTAGTGATGTCGGCTCGTCCGGGCCGCATCGTTGGCAATTTCGCGATCGATCTCCCGCGCCCTCGCAATATTCGCTCCTTGCAGAAGGAGCCGCATTTTCACGAATTGTATGCTCAAATCTGGGGTGTGCTGGAAGATGGTTGGAGGCATTCCGATGTCTAAAAACGAGAGGTCCGCCCTTGAGTTCGGGATAGCGATAGTTCCTCACATCATTTTTCTCGGCGTGTTTCTGGGGCTTTGGGAATATGCGGTCAGGGTTGGATGGCTCGATTCGATCTTCTTTGGGCAACCTTCCGGAATTGCGAGTTTTCTGTGGGCGAACCTCATACAGTCGGCAAGCCTCTGGAAGGAAATGGGTTGGACGGTGTTCGGAACCTTCTCATCCTTCCTCCTCGGGAGCATTGCCGCTGTATTGACAGGTTTGCTCTTTGTGATGATGCCCAGACTAGAGCGGTTTTTGGATCCTTACCTGACCGCGTTCAACGCGATGCCGCGCATTGCGCTCGTGCCGCTGTTCATTCTCTGGTTCGGGCTGGGAGTCGGGTCGAAAATTGCGATCGGATTTACCCTGGCCTTCTTTATCGTTCTTTCGAGCACAATTGCGGGAATGCGCGGCCTGAATCAGGATCATGTCGTGCTGACGCGGACATTGGGGGCGAGCCCTACCCAATTGTTTGCTTATGTGACCCTACCTGGGGCGATCCCCGTCATTTTCTCGGGTTTGAGGCTCGGTCTCTTATACGCAATGCTCGGTGTTGTCGGCGGCGAGATTATTGCCGCTGAACATGGCCTGGGGCAATCACTGGCTTATCTCGGTTCGACCTTCAACATGAACGGCGTCATGGCGCTGCTTGTGATTCTTTCGATCCTTGGAATGACCGTGACCGGCATCATGACCTACGTTGAAAAGCGACTGCTGCATTGGCAATAAAGCGTCGCGCAGTTGGGCTGATGACAGAGCGCGATGGCACGTCTGCTGCCGTCTGAGAGTGCACGCGCGGCGTCCTGAGGACGGCGACGATTCGCCCATTCAAAATTTTACTCAGTGGAGGTTGTATTGAAAGCCGCAGTGCTACATCAGGTCGGTGCACCGCTCGAAATCTGTGATGTGAACATCGAAAAGCCTGGCCCGCACGAGGTGCTTGTCCGCACCGCCGCTGTCGGCCTTTGCCATAGCGACCTCCATATCATGGACGGCTCGATAGCGATGCCGCTGCCTGTGGTGCTTGGTCATGAGGTTGCCGGCGTCGTAGAAGCGGTCGGGCTCGAGGTGCGAGGGCTTGCTCCCGGCGATCATGTCGTCGGTTGTCTTGCGGTGTTTTGTGGACATTGCACCCAGTGTCTGAGCGGACGGCAGAATCTCTGCGAGGATGTTGAAACCAAGCAGCCGCCGGGAAGGGCTCGCCGTCTCTCAATGGGTAAAACCCATGTCGGCCAGGCTTGGAATCTTTCAGCGTTCGCCGAGCAGATGCTTGTCCATGAGAATGCGCTCGTGAAAATCACGCCTGACATGCCGCTGGATCGGGCGGCGCTGCTGAGTTGCGCGGTGATTACGGGAACAGGTGCGGTGTTTCGAACAGCGGCGGTTCCGCCGGGGAGCACCGTCGCGGTTCTGGGCTGCGGTGGGGTCGGATTATGTACGATCAACGGTGCGTCAATCGTCGGTGCGTCTCGGATTGTTGCGATCGATACAAATCCGCGCAAGCTGGAATTTGCCAGGCAGTTTGGCGCCACCGATTGCATCGACGCGAGCAAGTGCGATCCGGTGGAGGCGATCACCGATTTGATTCCCGGGGGTGTTCAATTTTCCTTTGAATGCGTCGGGCTGCCGTTGACCACCGCTCAAGCGTTCCGGATGCTGGGCATTGGCGGCGTGGCGACAGTGATGGGGCTTTTCAAGGATGGCACCGAAGTGCCGCTTCTGGCGGGCGAATTCCGGAAAGAGAAGAAGATCCAGGGCTCGGTGATGGGATCGAACAAGCTTTCCCTCGATATCAAACGCTTGGTCGATTTGTACATGAACGGCAAGCTTCAGCTTGATGCGCTCATTTCGAACAGGATCCAGCTTGGACGCATCAACGAGGGATTCGACGCGATGATCGGTGGCGAGGTGGCCCGTTCGATCATCACGTTTGATGATGTCCTGTCCGGTGCGTGAAAGCCGACGCGATTCCACGCGACGATATCGGTTGTCTTTGCGGCGCTGGTATCGCAATCGTCGGTGACGCACATCAATAAGTCGTGTTGGAAGGCGAGGAATTTGACCCGATCGCGGAAGATCGTCATTGCCGGAGCCGGACAAGCCGGGTTTCAGGCGGCCGCCTCCTTGCGGCAGGCTGGATTCGCCGGGGAGTTGTGCCTGGTCGGCGACGAAGCGGGATTGCCATACCAGCGTCCGCCGCTGTCGAAGGCGTACCTTTCGGGTAAACTCTCTCGCGAAGGGCTTTTGTTTCGAACCGCAGCGTTCTTTCGCGACCACGATATTCGCCTCGTCGACAATGCCAGGGTCACAAGGCTCGATCGTGCGAGTCAAAGGGTCATGTTGTCCACCGGCGAAGCCCTGTGCTACGATCATCTGATCCTGGCCTTGGGCGCAAGAAACCGGGAATTGGCAGTTCATGGCCGCGATCTGAAAGGGGTATTCGGACTTCGAACGTCCGCTGACGCAGATCGAATTCGTGAACATCTGAGTAGTGCCCGGCATATTGTGGTGGTGGGCGCGGGATTCATTGGCGGTGAATTCGCCGCCGTCGCAAGCGCGCTCGGAAAATCGGTGTTGATGTTGGAGGCGGCGGATCGCGTCATGGCGCGCGCCATCTCGGTGGAGATGTCCGAGTTCTTTCAGCGGACCTACGCGCAATGGGGCGTGCAGCTCGGATTGGGGCACCAGTTGAGCCGCATCGTCGGGCGAGATGGATCGGTCAGTGGCATCGTAACTGAACAGGGCCTTTTTGCGCCGGCGGACATGGTCGTCTATGGCATCGGAGCGCTGCCGAATGTTGAAATCGCGATCGAGGCCGGGCTTGCGGCGGGTAACGGAATTCGGGTCGACCATCAGCTTGTGACATCGGATCCGGCGATATCGGCGATCGGTGATTGCGCATGTTGGCCCGCGCCGTTCGCAGGGGAGCCCATCCGCCTGGAGTCGGTGCAAAACGCCGCCGATCAGGGCCGTGCGGTGGCCGCTCGCATCATGGGGGCCACCAGGCCCTATTTTGCGGTGCCGTGGTTCTGGAGCGACCAGCGGGACATCAAGCTCCAGATTGCCGGCTTTTCCCATGGCGCCGATCGTAGCGTTGTTCTCGGCGATCCAGAGAAGAATGACTTCTCCGTCTTTCGCTTTCGCAAAGGGCAGCTTGTCGCCGTCGAGTCGGTTAACAGAGCCGTCGATCACATGGCGGCCCGGAAATTGTTTGAGCGGCCCGATGCGGGTGTCGGTCCGGACGATGTGTGCCGGCCCGGCTTCTTCCTGAAGGATCGCTTGATCGCGAAAGTCTGAGCGAGGCCGCAGTCCGGATTGCATCGATTGCTGTCGCGGGATTTTTCGATCGCGAGCTTTGATCGCGGAATGCTGGCGGTGTTCATCGCGGCGTGGTGGAGCGCTGCGGATTATAGCTGCTGACGAAAGTTCAACCGGCATCTTTCCCTCATCGTCGGTTTCAATCATCCCCGTTGATTCGCCAGGGCGCTAGTTCAGTTCCGCTCTGTGAAACGATGGCTTGTACGCCGGTAGAGATTGAACAACATGGAGGGCGCAGATAATTGATAATTTTGGGGGAGCGGGTGTTCGTATCAGATACAGTCTCGCGAGCGGATAGCGTCAAAAACCTTCTGATCGGCGGCCGGCATGTCCCCTCCCGCTCGGGGCAGACCTTTACGACTTACAATCCGACATCGGGGCAGCCGCTGGCGGAAGTCGCGCGAGCTGGCGTCGAGGATGTCAACGATGCGGTTCAGGTCGCGCGGCGCGCGTTCGAGACGTGGAAACACGCCAAGCCATTTCAGCGGCAAGAATTGTTGTTGAAGTTAGCCGATCTTATTGATGAGCATTTTCGCGATCTTGCCTATCTCGATACCCAGAACATGGGTGCGCCGGTCTCGTCGATGCAGGCCAAGCGTCACCGTGTGATCGGATTGCTGCGTTATTACGCTGGGCTCTCGACCAATTTGCATGGCCATACGATTTCGAATTCTCAAAACGGAAATGTCTTCAGCTATACATTGAAGGAACCGATCGGGGTAGTTGCCGCCATCAACCCCTGGAACAGTCCTCTTATTCAAGCGGTGTGGAAGATCGCTCCCGCGCTCGCCGCCGGATGCACTGTCGTCCTGAAACCGGCGGAGCAGGCGCCGCTTTCCTCGCTTCGGATCGGCGAGTTATGTCTGGAAGCCGGGATTCCGGCAGGCGTGGTCAACGTCATTCCCGGATTTGGTGATGCGGGAGCGGCGCTGGCATCGCATCCGGGCGTCGACAAGGTGGCGTTCACAGGGTCGACCGAGGTCGGCCGGAAAATCGTCGATGCATCGGCGGGCAACATCAAGCGGGTGTCCCTGGAGCTGGGCGGCAAATCGCCCAACATTGTTTTTGACGACGCGAACCTTGATATCGCCGTTCCCGGCGCCGCAATGGCGGCGTTCGCGAACACCGGACAGATATGCAGCGCGGGCACGCGGCTATTCGTCCACCGTAGGATCGCCGACGAGTTCATCGACAGGCTTTCGAATTTCGCCCGTACGGTCAAGGTCGGCGACCCGGCCGACGAGGCGACACAATTGGGCCCGCTCGCCTCCAGAGACCAGTTCGACCGGGTTAAGGGTTACATCGAGCAGGGCTCCGCCGAAGGCGCCATCACCGTTTCGGGCGGTGAGCAAAAGTGTTCCGATCAGTTGGCTCAAGGCTATTTCGTCTCGCCCACCATATTCTCAGGTGTTTCGGACAGCATGCGGATTGCCCGGGAAGAAATCTTCGGCCCGGTGCTGTCGGTACTGGTTTTTGACCAGATCGACGAAGTCATCACGCGCGCAAATGACACGCCTTACGGGCTCGGCGCGGGGGTGTGGACGCGCGATATCGACAAGGCGATGGCGGTGACGCGGGGAGTTCAATCCGGCAGCGTCTGGGTGAATTGCTATCAGATCATGGACCCTGCCGTTCCTTTCGGAGGATACAAGCAAAGCGGCTACGGGCGGGAGTCAGGCGTCGAGCATATGGAGATGTTTCTCAATACCAAATCCGTCTGGATCAAGAGCGAAATGCCGTAGGTGGACGAGGAGAAAGCATGTTCTGCTATGAAGTAACGGAACACGGCGGTCCGGTACAGCTAAGGGAACGCCCCACGCCCGTTCCGACCGGTCGCGAGGTCGTCATTCGGATGACGCATTGCGGGCTTTGTCATTCCGACGTGCATCTCTGGAAGGGCTATCACGATCTCGGTGGTGACAACAAAGCGCTGATCCGCGATCGCGGAATCGTGCCGCCGTTGACCTTGGGGCACGAACCGCTTGGCATTGTCAGCGCCGTCGGCCCCGACGTTCGCTCCGTCAAGATCGGCGATAAGCGGTTAGTCTATCCTTGGCTTGGCTGCGGTCAATGTTGGGCTTGCGACGACGATCTGCCGTTGCTGTGCGTGACGCCGAAAGCGATCGGCGTCACCCGCGCAGGAGGTTATTCGACCCATCTCCTGGTTCCGGATGAGACATATCTGGTCGAAACCGACGGGATTGACGATGCCTTCGCCGCAACGCTCGCCTGCTCCGGCGTCACGTCATATTCCGCTGTTTGCAAACTTCTCGCCAAGACACGGGGCGGTGATTCGGTCGCGGTCATCGGCTGCGGCGGCCTCGGCCTGCTGGCAATATCCATTTTGAAGGCGCGCGGACATTCGCGGATCATTGCCTGCGATGTCGACCAGGACAAGCTCGACGCCGCGATCGCGCAAGGTGCATCGGCGTCACTGCGAACGGATCGGCCCGGGACGGTGGATCGCCTTCGCGAACTGGCCGGATCGCGCTTGTCGGGAGTGATCGATTTCGTCGGCCGTCCCGAAACTTTCGCCGCGAGCTTTTCCGCGGTGCGCAGGGGCGGAATATATATCTTGGTTGGATTGCATGGCGGAGCATTGACCTGTTCGATGCCACCGATTGCTCAACGGTGCGTATCGATTGAGGGATCATATGTCGGCACGCTGGACGATCTGCGGGCCGTGGTAAGCTTGGCGCGAGACGGAAAATTGCAGGCTCCGCCAATCAGAAAACGTCCGCCCGAACAAATCACCGATGTCTTGCGCGAGCTGGATCGCAACGCCGGCGTTGGGCGCAATGTCGTGATCTTTCCATTTGCCAGGATCGAGCGCTGAGACAAGACCATGAAACTGGCACAGAGGCCCGCATGAGTGGTCCGCTTCGAGGTCTGAAGATCGTCGAAATGGAGGCCGTTGGTCCCGTTCCATGGGCCGGCATGATGCTGGCCGACATGGGCGCGCGGGTCGTGCGCGTGGATCGTCCGATGGCCGCGGATATGGGTCTCGATCGAGACGAGCGCTTCGAATTGAGCGGGCGCGGCAAGCAGACGGTCATGATCGACGCCAAAACCCCCAATGGCGTTGCCGAGCTTTTTCGACTGATCGCCGACGCGGACATGCTTCTGGAAGGGCTTCGTCCCGGAGTCATGGAGCGCCTCGGTCTCGGTCCCGATGAATGTTTCAAGCGAAATCCGGCTCTGATCTATGGTCGGATGACCGGTTGGGGGCAAACGGGACCGCGATCCAATACGGCAGGTCACGATATCAACTATATCGCCACGAGCGGATTTCTCCACGCGATCGGAGCGAAGGAAACGCCTCCACTTCTCCCGCTGAATGTGGTGGGGGATTTCGGCGGCGGCGGCATGCTTCTGCTTGTCGGTGTTCTTGCCGCGCTGATCGAACGACAAAGCAGCGGGCGCGGCCAGGTGGTCGACGCCGCGATGGTGGACGGCATGCTCATGCTGATGGCGCCGCATTTGGGCCGCTGGCAGGGCGGCGAATGGGACGGGGCGCGCGGCTCTCACATTTTTGCCGGGATCGCGCATTTCTACGCAACCTATGAAACCGCAGACGGCAAGTACCTCGCGGTCGGCGCCATAGAACCTCAGTTCTATGCGGCGCTTCTAAGGGGCCTCGGCCTTGACGGCGAAATCTTGCCTCGGCAGCATGACAGATCATTCTGGCCGCAGATGCGATCGAGATTCGCGGAAATCTTTCGGCGACGGACGCGGGACGATTGGTGCGCGATATTCGAAGGCACGCAAGCTTGTGTTTCGCCGGTTCTCGCGGTGAGTGAACTTTCCCGGGACGTTCATCTGGCCGCGCGTCGCAGCCTGATCGAAATTGACGGCGTGTTGCATCCGGCGCCGGCACCGCGTTTTTCGCGCACGCCCGGAATGATCGCGGGCCCGCCGGCCCGAAGGCTTTCAAAGTGAGTTTCGGGTGCAGGGCCAGGTCCAGCAGATGAGTCATCGATGATCCGCGATCCAGATCAGTTGTCTGAATTGTTGAGCGAGGTGCGAACGTTTATTCGGGATGAATGCCTGCCATTGGAGGAGCAGGTCGACCGAGAAGGTGTGATCCATGAGTCTCTCGTGCGACGGATGCGCGAGATCGGCCTGTTCGGGCACAGCATACCTCAGGAATTCGGCGGGGCGGGACTGACTGCCGAAGAACTGGTTCTGGTCAATTTCGAAGTGTCACAAGTCAGCACCGCGTTCAGAGCGAGATTCGGCGGGAACACTGGGATCGCGTCGGAGTCGATCGTGGTCGATGGAACGGCATCGCAGAAGGAAATGTATCTGCCCCGTCTCGCCAGCGGAGAAATGACCGGATGTTTCGCCCTTACCGAGCCGGATGCGGGTTCCGATGCGACGGCGTTGAAAACGACGGCCTTACGCGACGGTGAGCATTTCGTCCTTTCAGGCCGAAAATGCTTTATCACCAATGCCCCGCTTGCCGATCTGTTCACGGTTTTCGCCCGGACGGATGGTCTTGAACGAGGCGCGGATGGAATTACCGCGTTTCTTGTCGAGCGAAACACGCCCGGTCTGACTACCTCGGCCGAATATGACAAGATGGGACAGCACGGCTCACCCGTCGGTGATGTGAGTCTGGATCACGTCCGTGTTCATCGCAGCAGCATCGTCGGCGGACTAGAGAACGCCGGCTTTCGGACCGCGATGAAAGCTCTCAACAAACAACGAATAAATCTGGCCAGTCTTTGCGTCGGTCCGGCCATCCGCCTCGTCCGGGAAATGGTTGGACATGCTCGTGCGAGGAAACAATTTGGCAAATCCATTGCCGAGTATCAGCTCGTTCAACAGATGATTGCCGAAAGCAATACCGAGGTTTATGCGGCGCGTGCCTTGGTGTTGGAAACGGCCCGGAAACGCGACTCCGGCATCGACGTCACGATGGAAGCGTCGATGTGCAAGTTATTTGCCTCTGAGATGTGTTGTCGTGTCGCGGATCGCGCCGTTCAGGTCTTTGGCGGGCGGGCCTATCTTCGCGGCAATGTGGCTGAACGGTTTTATCGGGATGCGCGCGTGTTCAGATTGTATGAAGGCACGAGCCAGATCCACATCATGAATATCGCCAAGCATACCATGCAGCTACGGGACGTGTCCGCTTGACGGCCGCTCAAAGCGTCAATGCCGCCTAACCCTTGTTGTGGAGCTTTTCGATCTGCTGTGCGGCTTCCTTGAGTTTGGGGACGACCTCGGCAAGGTGGTCGCCCGCATGAGTGTCCTTGATTGAAATCGAACAATTCATCGCAATGATCGATTCTTCGCGCGACAGGCTCAAGGGAACCGCGACCGCGCGGACCTCCGGCTTCCAATCGCCGCGTGAATAACAATACCCCTCTTTCTCATATCGCTGTCGGTCGATCATCCAGTGATGATTATGCTTCTCGAAAAAGCTCGCGTCATACACCTTGAGATAATTGAGGATCGCGTTGCGCTCGGTCGCCTTGCATCCAAGGATGAGGGCGCGCCCCACCGAGGAACTGAGCAATGGTCGCGTGCTGCCAATATCGGGGAGATACCGATTGGTCGTGTCGGTTCGTGCGGTATCGATATAGACGGCGTTGGTGCGATCGCGCATGGCCAAGTTCACCGTGCACCCTGTGTCGCGTGCGAGCCGTTCGACGATCGGCCTTGCGACCTGACGAATTCTCAGATGAACAAGAAGAGGATAGCCAAGGGACAATACACCTGAGCCAAGCTGATATTTTTTCTGTGCGGTGTCGTAGCGAAGATAGCCGAGCAATGTCAGCGAATAGGTTAACCGTGAAACCGTGGGCTTTGGCAGGCCAGTCCGATCCGATATTTGTTTGTTTCCTAGATATGGATCAGATGCTGAAAATGAGCGCAAGACCTCCATCCCGCGCGCCAAATTCATGGAAAATTGACGATCGGTCGTCAGATCGTGGGGATCAACCAAGCCAGGCAGCTTGATTGCTTTGGTGCTTTGAGGCTTTTGCGCGGTCATGGGCCAAAAGTGTCCGTCGTCGATAATTTGGGACGAGTCGGGCCTTTCGAGAAAGAAGACTCTGGCTCATCCGGGCTGGAGTTTAAGCGGCTCGCGGTCGATGCTGCAAGCGACGGTATGCGGCGATTTCGCGCTTGAAACGCCGGCACTCGGCGCGCAAGCCGGACACCACACCCGCGGTCGCTGTTGGGGGCGGCTCATTCTCGCGGTCAGGGTTCGCTTCGCTATTGCATTCGGGATCTCGCCCAACGAGAGCTAAACTCAGGAGTTCTTAAATCTGTCGCGAAAACGTTGGCGGATTGCTTCAATGGTAATGTCGGAAGGCATCGCCATCATGGTCGCCGGGCTTGGGGGATCAATCCATCCTGAGCCGATATCCAATGCCGGTTTCCGTCAGGATGTGTTGCGGTCGTTCGGGATCGCTCTCGATTTTCTGCCGGAGCTGGCGGATATAGATGCGCAGATATTGCACATCCGTCTCGCCGCGCCAGACCTCGCTCATCAGCATGCGATGCGTGAGCACCTTGCCGGCATGGATGACGAGCATGCGCAGAATGTCGTATTCCTTCGGCGTGAGTTTGACGTCCTCGCCGCGCACGCGCACGAGACGACGCACAAGATCGACTTCGAGATCGCCGCTGCGGAATAGCGGCGGCTCGCCCTGCTGTTGCAGCCGATGGCGCAGCGCGGCCCGAATGCGCGCGAACAGTTCCGCCGTGCCGAACGGCTTCGTCACGTAGTCGTCGGCGCCGAGATCGAGCGCATCGACCTTGCCCTTTTCATCGGAACGACTCGACAGCACGAGAATCGGCACTGCGTTGCCGCCGGCGCGCAGTGCGCGGATCACGTCCAGCCCGTCGATATCGGGCAGACCGAGATCGAGAAGGACCAGATCGGGAGGCGAGCGATCGATCTCGGCCAGCGCGCTGCGCCCGTCGGCGGCTTCGCTTACCTGAAATCCCTGCGAGGCAAGGCTCGTGCGCAACAGCCTGCGGATCGGCGGCTCGTCGTCGACGATCAGGATGGTGGCGGCATTCATGGTCACGGCGTGGCCTTTGCTTCATCGTTGTCCGGCACCGGGAGCGTGATGGTGAAGACGGCGCCGGGGCCGCCGATCCGGTTGCCGGCTTGAATCGTTCCGCCCATCGCCTCGACGAAGCCGCGGCAGATGGCGAGGCCGAGGCCAGTCCCGGCGCGCTGACTGTCCGATTTGCGCACACGATAGAATTTGTCGAAGACGCGCTCCAGTTCTGTCTGGGGAATGCCTGGTCCCTCATCCTGCACCAGAAGACGCACCGCCGCTGCATCGCGCCGGGTTTCGAGCCGGATTGTTGTCCCGGCCGGCGCGTACTTCGCTGCGTTGTCGAGCAGGTTGAAAAGCACCTGCTCGAACAAAACGGGATCAAGCTTCACCATGGGCAGGTCCGGTGCAAGCGCCGTCTCAACGCGATGATCGGCCAATATCCTGTCCGCGCGACGCAGCGTGCTGCCGACGATTTCGCCGATATCCACAAGCGCCATGTTGGGCGCGACCGCGCCGGACTCCAGCTTGGTCATGTCGAGCAGATTGGCGATGAAGCGGTTCAGCCGCTCGGCTTCGTCCTGAATGGTGGACAGCAGCGCCTTGCGATCGTCCGCTGACAGATCGGGCAATTCGGCCAGGCCGTCCGCCGCGCCGAGGATGGATGCAAGCGGTGTCCTGAGATCGTGCGAGATCGAGGTGAGCAGCGCCGCTTGCAGCCGGTCGCGCTCGGCCGCGCGCTGGGCCTTGGCGAAATCCTCCGATAGGTTGATGCGCTCGATCGCGAGCGCCGCCTGATCCGCCAGCGCGTCGAGCAGGCGCTGCTCGTCGGGCGTCAGCAGCGGACCCTGCTTGTCGCTGTCAATGCCGATCACCGCGACCGGGCCGCGCCCGGTGCGCATCGGCAGGAACAGCCGCCTCGCGCCCGGCAATGTGTCCGCGCCGCGGCCTGCGGGCTTGTTGCTTTCCCATGACCACTTCGCCGCCGCGAGATCGGCTTCCTCGGCGACGTCCTCGGGCGGCCATGCGGCCTTGAGTTCGAGCGCACCATTCCCGGGAAGAAACAGCACGACCCGGACCTTGAGCATGGAGGCAACTTGCGAGGAGATCGCCCACAACAGGTCGTCCATCGAAGCGATGCCGGCGAGTTTGCGGCTGAACAGATAGAGGTCCTCGGTGGTGCGCGCGCGCTTACGCGCCATCATCGCCTGCGCGCGCACATTGGCCGTCAGATTGGAAGCGATCAGCGCGACCATTAGAAAGAAGAACAGCGCGACGACGTTCTCGGGGTCCGCAATAGTAATGCTGTAATAGGGTGGCAGGAAGAACAAATTGAAGGCCAGCACGCTAAGCAGGCTGATGAACAGCGCGGCGCGCAGGCCGAAGGCGACGGCGCCGACCAGCACGGCCGTCAGAAACACCAGCGCGATGTTCTGCACGTTGAGATAACGCGCGAGCACCTCGCCGCAGCCGATGGCGAGGCCGACCAGCGCAAGGCTCATCAGATAGGGTTTCAGGTCGAGCGGAGCCGCGGCCGTGCGGGTATCGATCGCCTTGACGGCGGCAGGCACGGGCCCATCGTCACCGGTCACGACATGCACTGCGACATGGCCCGCGCGTCTGACGATTTCATAGGTAATCGAGCCGAACAGCAATTCGCGCCAGCGCGACCGCGCGCTGCGGCCGACGACGATGTGGCTGAAATTGTTCTTCGCCGCATAGTCGAGAATTTCGCTGGCCAGTTCGCGGCCGGGAATCGTCACCGCCTCGCCGCCGAGCCGCTCGGCCATGCGCAACGCTTCGGCGACACGGTCGCGCGCCGCATCATTGAGCCGCAGCGAGCGCGGCGTCTCGACATAAAGTGCGGTCCAGCGCGCGTCGAGCCCCCCCGCCATTCGTCGCGCATAGCGCACCAGCGCCGCTGCCTTGGGATGCTCGTTGATCACGACAAGAACGCGATCGCCCGCCGGCCACGGACCTGGGATCGCGTGCGCCTGCATGTGGGTGAGCAATTGCTGATCGACCCGCTGCGCGGTGCGGCGCAGCGCCAGTTCGCGCAACGCGGTCAGATTGCCCGGCGAGAAATAATGGGCCAGCGCGCGCTCGGCGGTCACCGGGACATAGACCTTGCCCTCCTTCAGCCGCTGGATCAGATCGGCGGGGGTGAGGTCGATCACCTCGATCTCGTCGGCGCGGTCGAGAAAGGCGTCCGGCACGGTTTCGCGCACGCGGATGCGGGTGATCTGCTGAACGATGTCGTTAAGGCTTTCCAGATGCTGGATGTTGACCGCCGTATAGACGTCGATGCCGGCGGCGAGCAGGTCGGCGACATCCTGATAGCGTTTCGGATGGCGGCTTCCGGGGGCGTTGGTATGCGCGAGTTCGTCGACCAGTACGAGGCGCGGCTTGCGCGCCAGAATGGCGTCGAGATCCATTTCCTCCAGATGCCGGCCATTATAGTCGATGTGCTTGCGCGGAATGATCTCGAAACCATGAACCAGCGCATCGGTCTCGGCGCGGCCGTGCGTTTCGATCAGGCCGATGACGACATCGACGCCGGCGCGGCGCTGCGCGGCGGCGGAGAGCAGCATCTCATAGGTCTTGCCGACACCGGGCGCGGCGCCGAGAAACACTTTCAGATGGCCGCGCGTCTCCGTCGCCGCTTCGCGCAGCAGCGCCTCAGGGTCGGGACGTTTCGGTTCTCCGTTTTGCTCCGGCATCGAGTCGTCCGCTCAGGCCATTGCATGATTCATGCTCATTGCGGCACGGCCTTGTCCAGCGCCAGATTGAGTTCGAGCACGTTTACCCGGGGCTCGCCCAATATGCCGGCCAGCCGATCCTCCATATGGGAGGCAACAAGCGCCCGCACCATATCCTGCGAAAGTCCCCGCGCCCTGGCGACGCGCGGCACCTGAAACAACGCCGCTTCCGGCGAGATATCCGGATCGAGGCCGCTGCCCGAGGTGGTGACGAGATCGACCGGCACCGGCGCGCCCGGATTCTGGGCCGCGAGCGCATCCGAGTCCGCCTTGACGCGGGCGATCAGCCTGGCGCTGGTCGGCCCGAGATTGGAGCCGCCTGACGCGGACGCGTCGTAACCGTCGCCGGCGGCGGACGGGCGCGGATGGAAATAGCGGTCGCTGGTGAAGGCCTGTGCGATCAGCCTTGAGCCGACGACATGGCCGTCGCGCGCGATCAGGCTGCCGTTGGCCTGCGACGGAAACACCGCCTGCGCGATGCCGGTGACGGCCAGCGGATAGGCGAGGCCGGTGATCACGGTGAACGCCGCGAGCATGACGAGGGCGGGTCGAAAATGGGAGAGCATGGCAGGCTCCTTCAAGCTAGTCCGACGGCGGTGATGACCACATCGATCGCCTTGATGCCGAGGAATGGCACGATGACGCCGCCGAGGCCGTAGATCAAAAGGTTGCGCCTCAACAGCGCGCCGGCGCCGATGGCGCGATACTTCACGCCCTTGAGCGCCAGCGGGATCAACGCGATGATGACGAGCGCATTGAAGATGATCGCCGACAGGATCGCGCTTTCGGGCGAGGACAACCGCATGATGTTGAGCGCCTGAAGCTGCGGATAGAAGGCGACGAACATCGCCGGGATGATGGCGAAATACTTCGCGACGTCGTTGGCGATGGAAAAGGTCGTCAGCGAGCCGCGCGTCATCAGGAGTTGCTTGCCGATTTCCACCACCTCGATCAGCTTGGTCGGATCGCTGTCGAGATCGACCATGTTGCCGGCCTCGCGCGCGGCGACCGTTCCGGTGTTCATCGCCACGCCGACATCGGCCTGCGCCAGCGCCGGCGCATCATTGGTGCCGTCGCCGCACATCGCAACGAGCTTGCCCTTGCTCTGTTCGGCGCGGATCAGTTGCAGCTTGTTCTCCGGCGTCGCCTGGGCGAGGAAGTCGTCAACGCCGGCTTCGGCGGCGATGGCCGCCGCTGTCATCGGGTTGTCGCCGGTGATCATCACGGTGCGGATGCCCATCTGGCGCAGCGCGGCGAAGCGCTCGCGGATGCCGCCCTTGACGATGTCTTTCAGATGCACGACGCCGAGCAGTTTTCCGTCGCGCGCCACCGCCAGCGGCGTGCCCCCGGACTTCGCGACGCCTTCCGCGATCTGCCGCAATTCGCGCGCGGCCTCGCTCGCGTTGCCGGCGCGGCCAGTAACGCCCGCGTCGGCAAGCATCGCATCGACCGCGCCCTTGCGGATGCTGGTGCCGTCCATATCGACACCGCTCATCCGGGTCTGCGCGCTGAACGGGACGAAATGCGCATGCAACTCGCCCATCTCGCGGCCACGAATGCCGTATTTCTCTTTCGCGAGCACCACGATGGAGCGGCCTTCCGGGGTCTCGTCGGCGAGCGAGGACAGTTGCGCGGCGTCGGCGAGATCGCGCGCATCGACGCCATGGAGCGGTAGAAATTCAGTCGCCTGGCGATTGCCAAGCGTGATGGTGCCGGTCTTGTCGAGCAGCAGCGTATCGACGTCGCCGGCGGCTTCCACCGCGCGGCCCGACATCGCCAGCACGTTGAAGCGCACCAGCCGGTCCATGCCGGCGATGCCGATGGCCGACAATAGCGCGCCGATGGTGGTCGGGATCAGGGTCACGAACAGCGCCACCAGCGCGACGACCGGGATGGTGCCGCCGGCATAGGCGGCGAAGCTCGGAATGGTGACGACCGCCAGCACGAAGATCAACGTCATGCCGGCAAGCAGGATATTGAGCGCGATCTCGTTCGGCGTCTTCTGGCGCTGCGCGCCTTCGACCAGCCCGATCATGCGATCAAGGAAGGTCGAGCCTGCGGCGGCGGTGATGCGCACCTTGATCTGATCGGACAGCACCTGCGTGCCGCCGGTGACGGCGGAGCGGTCGCCGCCGGATTCGCGGATTACCGGTGCGGATTCGCCTGTGATCGCCGCCTCGTTGACCGAAGCGATGCCTTCGATCACCTCGCCATCGGACGGGATGATCTCGCCGGCTTCGACCACCACGACATCGCCGACCTTGAGGCTGGTCGCCGGCACGAGATCATAGGTCGAGCCGTCGGGCGCGAGGCGCTTGGCGTCGGTTTCGGTGCGCGTCCGGCGCAGCGCGTCGGCCTGCGCCTTGCCGCGCCCTTCGGCGACCGCTTCGGCGAAATTGGCGAACAGTAGCGTGAACCACAGCCACAGGATGACCTGAAACGAGAAGCCGAGCTTGCTTCCGCCGAATAGGAGATCGCGGGCGAAGATCAATGTCGTCAGGATCGCGACGATCTCGACCACGAACATCACCGGATTGCGGATCTGCACGCGCGGATCGAGCTTGGCGACGGACGAGGCGAGCGCCGGCCATACAATGGCGGGATCGAACACGCTGATTTCCGAAGATTTGGCCATTGCGGGCTCCTGTCAGAACGACTGTCCGGCCAGCATCGCGAGATGCTCGACGATCGGGCCGACGGCGAGCGCGGGGAAATAGGTCAATCCGCCGACGATCAGGATGACGCCGACCAGCAGGCCGACGAACAGGCCGCCATGGGTGGGGAAGGTGCCCGCAGAGGCCGGCACCGTCTTCTTGGCGGCGAGCGAGCCGGCGATCGCCAGAACGGGCACGATGACCATGAAGCGGCCCATCATCATGCCGAGCCCGATGGTCAAGTTGTACCAGGGCGTATTGGCCGAAAGCCCGGCGAAGGCGCTGCCGTTGTTGGCGGCGGCGGAGGTGTAGGCGTAGAGGATTTCCGAATAGCCGTGCGGGCCGGCATTGGCGATCCCGGCTAACCCTTGCGGCAGCACGGCGGACGCGGCGGTAAAGCCGAGGATGGCGAGCGGCAGCGACAGCACGGCGAGCATCGCCATCTTCACTTCCTTCGCTTCGATCTTCTTGCCGAGATATTCGGGCGTGCGGCCCACCATCAGCCCGGCAATGAAGATCGCGAGGATGACGAACAGCAGGATGCCATAGAGGCCCGCGCCGACGCCGCCGACAATGACTTCGCCAAGCTGCATATTGATCAGCGGGATCAGGCCACCGAGCGGCATGAAGCTGTCCAGCATGGCGTTGACCGCGCCGCAGGACGCCGCCGTGGTGATGACGGAAAACAGCGCGGAGGCGGCGATGCCGAAGCGCACCTCCTTGCCTTCCATGTTGCCGCCGTCGATACCGAGCGCGGCGAAGGCCGGATTGCCGCCGGCTTCCGCCCAATAGGTCACCGCGACACCGGCGAGGAACAGCACGCCCATCGCGGCGAGGATCGCCCAGCCCTGGCGCTCGTCGCCGACCATGCGGCCGAACACGTTGGTGAGTGCGGCGCCGATGGCGAAGATCGACACCATCTCGATCAGGTTGGTGAGCGCGGTCGGGTTCTCGAAGGGATGCGCCGAATTGGCGTTGAAGAAGCCGCCGCCATTGGTGCCGAGCATTTTTATCGCCAGCTGCGAGGCGGTGGGGCCGACGGCGATGGTCTGCTTCGCGCCTTCCAGCGTCGTGGCGTCAATGGAGGCTCCGAGCGTCTGCGTGACGCCCTGGCTGACATAGAACAGCGCGCACAGGATCGAGAGCGGCAACAGAATGTAGAGCGTCGCGTGCGTGAGATCCGTCCAGAAATTGCCGACGGTCTGCGCGGAGGCGCGCGCGAAGCCACGGATCAACGCCATGGCGATGGCGATGCCGGTGGCGGCCGAGACGAAATTCTGCACCGTCAGCCCGGCCATCTGGACCAAGTAGCTCATCGTGCTTTCACCGGCGTAGCCCTGCCAGTTGGTATTGGTGACGAAACTTACGGCGGTGTTGAAGGATGAGTCTGGCGAGACCGCGCCCATCTGCATCGGGTTGAACGGCAGGATGCCTTGCAGGCGCTGCAACGCGAACAGCAGCACGAAGCCGGCCGCATTGAAGGTCAGCATCGCAACCGTATAGGTCAGCCAATGCTGCTCTTGCCGCTCGTCGATGCCTGCTCCCGCGTAGAGCAGGCGTTCGACCGGGCGCAAAATGGGAGAGAGCAGCGTGCGTTCGCCGGCCATGACGCGCGTCATATACCAGCCGAGCGGTTTCACCAGCGCGACGACGATCGCGCCGAAGATCGCGATCTGAATCCAGCCGTTCACGGTCATGGTTCAGAACCTTTCCGGACGCAGCAATGCGTAGACGAGGTAAAATAGAATGAGCACGGCCACGCCGCCGCCCATCGCATAGTCGAAGATCATCGCCGCCTCCTCAGAGTCGTTCGCTGGCGAGGCCGTAGAGGGCGAGAATGGCGAAGAAGCCGAGGCCGATCGCGAGCATCAGAATGTCGAGCATGCCGTTCTCCCTCGGTTCACAAACCGCGCCGAAACCGGCGCTCTCTATGAAACCGTGCTCAGGTCCATCAAATTCAGCGGAGCGGCATATATTTTCGAGAGCGGCGTCGCGCGCGCCTCATAGTGTTTTCATATATGGATCGGCCTTGACCCGCGGGCTTCTGCCAGCGGAAGGGAGAGCGCTATGAATTGGACATAGTTCGCATCATCACCTGAGACGATGCCCCGAATGCCACCAAATCGCCTATCCAGGAACGGCATGCCAAGACCATATGCGGATTTCACAGGCTACTCGATCACCCGCATAGGTCCTATCTTATCCTTGATCACTGCAAGCGCCGCCGGAGGGACCATGGTTCGAAGCATGACACTGACAGCCGCGACGGTTCTGGCCGCCATCCTCGTCGCCGCCTCTTCCGCCTGTGCCGCGAGCATCAATGCCGGAAATCGCGCCGCTGCTTCCGCGCGGCCCTTCAACTCAAGCCCTGTCGCCGAGTTCGACACGCCGTGGGCGATTGCTTTCCTGCCCGACGGGCGGATGCTCGTCACCGAAAAGCCCGGTCGGATTTTCATTGTCACGCAAAGCGGCCAGAAGACCGAAGTCCGCGATGGGCCCAAGGTCCTGGCCGCCGGCCAGAACGGCCTTCTCGATATCGCGCCCGCTCCGGATTTTGCATCGAGTTCGCGGATTTATTTCACTTATGTGGAACCGGGTGACGGTGGCCGCCTGGTGTTGTCTCGTGCGACGCTCGCCGTCTCGGTGAACGGCGCAACGCTCACCGATCGCACCGCAATCTGGCGGCAGGCGCCGGCTGGCGGCGGCGGACAGCCCGGCGGCATCATTACCTTCGACCCGCAGGGGGCGCATCTGTTCCTGACGGTGGGCGACCGGATGCGGCCGGACAGCGCACAGGACCCGACGCAAGCGCGCGGGAAGGTGGTGCGCCTCAACCTCGACGGCTCCACGCCTGCCGACAATCCTCATTCATCAGAAGGCGGTCTTCGAGGACAGACCTGGACCACGGGTCATCGCAACCCGTACGGTCTTGCCTTCGCACCGGACGGTCGGCTCTGGCTGCACGAAATGGGACCGCGTGGCGGTGATGAATTCAATCTGATCGAACCGGATCACAACTACGGCTGGCCGCTCGTTTCCAATGGCGACAACTACAACGGCACGCCGATCCCGCGCCATGCCACGCGCCCCGAGTTCACAGCCCCCGCTGTTTATTGGACACCGGTGATCGCACCGGCGGGGCTTGTTTTCTACGAGGGTGCGATGTTTCCACAATGGCGGGGCTCCGCGCTGATTGGTGGCCTGTCGGTGCGCGCGCTTGTTCGGGTGGCTTTTGACGTGAACGGGCAATCTGACGAGGCTGAGCGCTGGCACATGGGTGCGCGCATCCGCGACGTTGCCGTTGCGCCCGACGGCGCCGTCTGGGTGATCGAAGACGCCAGTCCTGGCCGCCTGCTGCGCCTGACGCCTGCTCCTTGACAGGGACGCGACCTGCAAAGCTGAATGACAATCTGACGCTGCGTCGACACGAGCTCGGCGCAAGCCGGATGAGTGAATCCGGCTCATGACCGCGCGGCGAGCCCGCTCATCCATTTCTTCCGGTCGTCCTGTCATCGCGCGCGGGCTGGTCGGATCTGTCCATCTGCGATAATATCAACCTATGGCGCCCATCATTGAACAGAGCTACCCACATCTGCACGATTCGAGAATCGAGCCTTGAACATGCGCCCCTACATTATCTGCCACATGGGCACATCCATCGACGGCCGCCTGCATCCCAGCCGGTTCACACGTGCCGCCAAGGGCGTCTCAGCCGAGGCGTTGCGCGGACATTATGAGGCGGTGGCCGGCCGCTTCCAGGCGGATGGATGGATTGTCGGCCGCAGGACGATGGCCGAGATGGCGAAGGGGCAGCAACGCACGATCGCTGATCCGCCATCGATGGCGCGCGAGCCGCATGTCGCCGCCAGGAATGGCCGCAACCTGGCGATCGCCATCGACCCCCGAGGTCGGGTTCACTATGGCAAGGACAATGTCGGCGGAGACCATGTGGTGGCGGTGCTCGGGAAACACGTTTCCGACGCCTACCTCGCGGAATTGCGGCAGGACGGCGTGTCGTATGTTTTCGCTGGTCCGGATGGAACCGATCTTGCGAACGCCATGGCGCAGCTCGCGGAAGTCTTCGGCGTGAAGAAGCTGCTCCTGGAGGGAGGCGGCGCGATTAATGGGTCCTTTCTCAAGAACCGATTGATCGACGAATTCAGCACGCTGATCTACCCGGCCGTAGACGGCCTCGCGGGCGTGCAGAGTATTGTCGACTATCATGGCGGTGAAGATGAGCGCCCAGGTAGCGGGCAGGCGCTGCGACTGATTTCCTGCGACGTTCTTGACGGGGGAATGGTGTGGTTGCGGCATGCCGTTGAGGATGTCCCGGATTCTATTGGGAATTGACTGAACCAATGACGTGACGTCTGCACCGATGCTCAGGTCTCCGCGGTGTGGATGAGTGCAGTAAGTATAAGTTCCTCGCCATGTGGAGAATGGGGTTGACGGCTATACGCGGGCATTCGTAAGAGCCTTGTGGGCCTCAAGTCGGCCGCGCCGGGGTCTCCGACCATCACTAGCATCGAGATGATGAAGAATCGCATGGCCGAGTTCATCTTTGATCGCCGGTTCAGTCAGCGCGTAAAGGGGAATGCTTAGGGGAGCGCCCTAAGCCGCCGTTTGCCAGCCTCCAGGAACTCCTTAGGCCAGCCGTATTACATCGATGCCGTGATGTCTTCGCGGTGGTAAGGCTGCGTGATGTTCTCCTCGCCATGCAATCCTTCCAGCGCGATACGGATTTTCGCCTCGGCCGAATAGGGCCGGCGGGTCTGACGCCGGATGTTCCTCAGATTTGCTCTGCGAGCGCTTTATCCGCTTCGCCTCGCGAAACTGGAGCGACGCGCCACGGCAATCACGGCAATCACGGCAATCACGAGATGATCGCCGCATAGGACGCATTCTTCTAGCGCCTTAGATGGAAGGTTTGCTTGCACTGAGCGCAAAAATAGCTATTGCAAAAGGTAGTAATTAATACTACTACCCAATATAGTAGCTACCATTTGAAGGCGTGACCATGCCGCTATCCCGTTCAGAAGCTCTGAAATCCTGCACGAACTACATCAATGGCCGTTACGTCGAGAGCTCCGGTCAGGCGACCATCACAAGCTACAACCCCTACAATCAGCAGCCCTGGGCCACCATCGTGCAATCCTCGGACGAGGATGTCGCCGCCGCCATCGCGGCCGCACGCGCGGCGTTTCCGGCTTGGCGCCGGACGAGCGGCACGCGCCGGGCCGAACTGTTGCAGAAGTTTGCCGGGCTGATCGACCGCGACGCGTCGCATTTGTCAGTGCTGGAAACCACCGACAACGGCAAGGTCATTCGTGAGACCAAGAACCAGATGCACTTCTGCGCGAGGAACTACCGATTCTTTGCAGGTTTCGCCGATAAGCTTTATGGAAGCTACATCCCATTGGACAACTACCATGCAACCGACTATGCGGCGTGGGAGCCGCTCGGCGTTTGCGTGCTTCTGACCGCTTGGAATTCGCCGCTTCAACTTCTTTCCAATAAGCTGGCCCCTGCACTTGCCGCGGGCAATACGGTGGTCATTAAACCGTCCGAATTTGCCTCCGTCACGACGCTTGAGCTGATGGAGCTGGTGGAGGAGGCCGGATTTCCGCCCGGCGTCGTCAATGTCGTGACGGGTGACGGTCGCGTCGGCGCCGCTCTTTGCGCCGCCAAGGATATCAACAAAATCAGCTTCACCGGCGGAACGTCGACCGGTCGCGCGGTCATGGCGGCGGCGGCGCGGAATTTGGTGCCGGTCACGCTGGAATTAGGCGGCAAATCGCCGAACATTATCTTCGCGGATGCCGATCTTAAACGTGCCATTCCAGGGGCCGTTGCCGGGATTTTCGGTGCTACGGGACAAACCTGCATGGCTGGCTCTCGCTTGTTGGTTCAAGCCGAGATCTATGACGAGGTCGTGTCTGCGATGACCGAGCGTGCCCGCGCCGTGAAGATGGGCGACCCGCGAGATCCGGAAACCGAAATGGGACCGGTCTGCAACGTTCAGCAACTGAATCAGATTTTGGCGATGATCGAGGAGGCGAAACGTTCGGGAGCCCGCTTGGTCGCTGGCGGTTATCGGGCGAGGGGACCTGCGCTGGATAGCGGATTGTTTGTCGAGCCGACAGTCTTCGCCGACGTCGATCCTCGGATGGAAATAGCTTGCAAGGAAGTCTTCGGCCCGGTCGTATCGATCATCAAGTTCAAGGACGAAGCGGAGGTTGTTTCGCTGGCCAACGACAGTGACTTTGGGCTTGTCGCGGGTGTCTGGACCCGCGACGTCTCGCGTGCGCACCGCATGACAAAAAACCTCGAAGCCGGCACGGTCTGGGTGAACACCTATCGGACCAGCGTCGCACAGGCTCCGGCTGGCGGAACCAAGCACAGCGGTTTCGGTCGAGAGCGGGGATGGCATGGTCTTCTGGAGTACATGCATGTGAAGAATGTGATGATTGATTTTTCTGACGATGTGCGCGACCCGTTCAGCATTAAAACTCAATAGAAGCGGAGCCATCTTCGTTGCCTCATTGGCAATTCTGTGGTAGTCGTTAAAGCTACGAAGAAATCCTTGAGTGGTTCGAAGCAATACAAGGAGGGGGGAATGTCGATCAAAGGTTTGAAATTACCCATTTTTGTCGCGTTGATCATGGCTCTCGCGATGGGGATGGCAGCATCAGCCCGTGCTCAGTCGGGATCCGAGATCCGGATTGGCTGGCAGCCAGATCCCAATGCGGCTTTCTATCTCTCGCGTGACAAGGGGCTCTTCGAGAAGGCTGGATTGAAGCCTGAATATGTCAAATTCACCGCCAGCCCTCCGATGTTCGCCGCCCTACAGAGCAAGAGCGTCGATGTGGTGGAGATCGGACTCGCGCCAGCCATGATTGGCAGGAGCCAGGGCATCGACATGACGATTTTCATGGTGTCGGTCGACGTCTCGAACACCAACGTCCTTGTTGTTCAGCCCGACTTGAATGTGAAATCCCCGGCTGATCTCAAGGGCAAACGTATCGCGGCGCTCCGTGGATCCACTCCCTATTTCGGTCTGATCCGATATCTCAACTCCGGGGGTCTCGACCTCAAGGATATTCAGTTTGTTGATCTCGCCGCCGCGAATGTCGTTCCGGCGTTTCGACGCAAGGAGATCGATGGGGCATGGGTCTGGTCGCCATGGCAGGACATGTTGATCGGTATGGGCGGAAAGCGGGTCGTCAGCAATTTGGATGTTGGCGCACTGTCACCGCAGGTTTGGGCAGTCCGAACCGATTGGGCAAAGAGCAATCCCGAGACGCTTCAGAAATTTTTGCGAGCAATCAACGGTGGCTTCCACGAAATCAAAACCGATGCCTCGCTCGCGACGAAACAGCTGGCCGAAACCCTGAATATCGATTCCGCCATCGCCAAGCAGGTGCTGGACACAAACCGCTATCCCGATCTCGCGGAACAATATGCATCGACGGATGCGCTCTCGCTCAGAGGGAAGGATGGGAAGGGAGGATTGAAGAGCGTCATGAAGCAGGCCGCTGACTTCCTGCTGGCGCAAGGCATAATCTCTAAGCCGGCCGATGTGGACAGCATGATCGATGCCGGGCCTGTCGGGCGATATCTGAAGGCGAAATAGGAACCTGCCGGTGCCTCTGAACAGATCATATCGCGCCTTAAGCTGGATCACTTGGCTGTTTCTTCTCGCGGCGTGGGCGCTGATCTCGAACATGGGATGGGTGGATCCGGTGATCCTCCCATCGCCTCAAGTAATGTATCGAACGACGATCAACTTCATTACGAGTGGCTACAGCAATACGCCGGGTTGGCGTCACGTCGGCGCAAGCGTCATGCGAACCTTCGCGGGGTTGGGCGGCGGCATCTTGTTCGGAATCCCTGTCGGCCTGCTGATCGGATATTATCGGCCCATGAACGCTATCTTTGGGCCGATCTTTTCCTTTATTCGGCCGGTTCCGCCGATTGCGTTCATTCCGCTTGTCATCCTGTACTTCGGCATTGGGGAGTTCCCCAAGATCTTGCTGATCGGCCTGGCGGCATTTCTTTATGTGGTGTTGAATACGTCGAATGGTGTGCGCGCAATTCCCATCGATCTGATCCGGGCCGCACTCAATCTCGGCGCCAGGCCCCATCAAATGATCGCGCGGGTGATCCTACCGGCTGCGCTTCCGCAGATCATGACAGGCATCAAGACCGCGACGGCTCTCAGTTGGGCTATTGTCGTGGCGGCTGAATTGGTCGCGGCTCAAGCTGGTCTTGGCTACATGATCATGGATGCGTCGACATTTTTCCGCGTTCCTTACGTTTATCTGGGCATCATCATCATCGGTGTCATTGGAATAGCTCTCGAATGGTGCACCAATATCATTGAGCACCGCATGTTGCACTGGCGGGGACGCTGAGATGGTGCCGAAAGTTGAGCTGAAAAATATAAGTCAGCGCTTTCCCTCCGCGACATCGCAGGGCGGGGGCACGCTCGCGCTCGATTCCGTCGATCTGCATATCAATGAACAGGAGATCGTATCGTTGCTCGGCCCAAGCGGCTGCGGCAAGAGCACGATCCTCAATCTGATCGCCGGCTTCGCCACTCCCACCAGCGGCGAAATTCTGGTCGACGGAAAGCCGGTCGACGGGATCAAGCCTGATCGGCTTGTGGTTTTCCAGTCTCCCACGTTGTTTCCATGGCTGACGGTAATGGACAACGTCACCTTCGGGCCGAGAATGCGCGGAGAATCCTCGGCGGCTTATAAGCCTCTCGCCGACCGGGTCATCTCGGACGTCGGTCTTGCGCGTTTCCGCGATCATTTCCCCTATCAGCTTTCCGGGGGCATGAAGCAACGGGCTCAAATCGCGCGGGCATTGATCAACCGGCCAGAAGTTCTTCTGCTGGACGAGCCTTTCGGGGCTCTCGACGCACAGACCCGACTGGAGATGCAGCAGCTTCTTCTGAGGATTTGGGATCAATACCGTTGCACCATTGTTTTCATCACGCATGATGTCGAGGAAGCATTGTTTCTCTCGCATCGAACTTACATTTTGTCTCCACATCCGGGGCGGGTTTACCGCGAAGTGGTTGTGCCGTTTGAGCGGCCGCGAACCTTGGCCTTGTTCGCCGATAGCGCATTCTCCCGCCTCAAGAGCGAGATACTCACTGCGCTCCACCATAAGGTCCCACCTGAAGGGAGCGCCGGCGACTCACCAACTGGTGGCGGGGGCGTCAAGGATCCCGT
>JBDHSX010000022.1:0-32144 GCA_039808365.1 Xanthobacteraceae bacterium
GCGGCGGTGACCGCCGCCGCCATGCCGGCGGCGCCCGATCCCACCACCAGCACGTCGCAATCGTAAGTGTTCGCCCCATTGGTCCCGTCCGCCATCGTCGTCGCCTTAAAGTCCGAGGTTCGTTACCAAGTGCTCAAACAACCTCAGCGTCGTCCCCGCCAACGGGCCGGCGCAAAGCGCCGCCCGATCTGATAGGCTCCGGCGGGGAGCCATAACCCCTGGCCGTGGTTGCTATCGATTGTCTCGCCTTGGTTGTGAGAGCCAAATTGCTGCGGAGTATGGATCCCCGCCTGCGCGGGGACGACGCTGTTCGTATTGGAAATCCGCGCGCAAAACGGCTTTCAGATTTTCACTTCTTCAGCAGCGGGCACTTGGATTCCGAGACGGGGCGGAAGGCGTCCTCGCCCTTCACCGTCTTGACGATATCCAGATAGTCCCACGGCTCCTTGGACTCGGACGGCTTCTTGACGCGGGCGAGATACATGTCGCGGATGACGCGGCCGTCCTCGCGCAGCCGGCCGCCATGGACGAAAGTGTCCTCGATCGGCAATTCGCGCATCTTGGCCATCACCTGGGCCGGGTCATCGGTGCCGGCGGCCTTGATCGCCTTGAGATAATGCAGCACCGAGCCATAGACGCCGGTGTGGATCATGGTCGGCATCAGGTTGTTCTTGGCGAAGAATTTCTTCGACCACTCGCGGGTCTTTTCATTCATGTTCCAGTAGGACGCGGTGGTCATGTAGGTGCCTTGCGCGCCTTGCAGGCCGATGGCGTGAATGTCGGTCTCGAACATCAACAGGCCGACCAGCTTCTGCCCGCCGGCGACCAGACCGAACTCGCCGGCCTGCTTGATCGAGTTGTTGGTGTCCTGGCCGGCATTGGCGAAGGCGACCACATCGGCCTTGGAGTTTTGCGCCTGCAACACGAAGGAGGAGAAGTCCGCGGTGCCGGTCGGATGCTTGACGCCGCCGACGATCTTGCCGCCGAGCAGGTTGATGAAGTGGGTGGCGTCCTTTTCGAGCGAATGACCGAACGCATAGTCGGCGGTGACGAAGAACCACGACTTGCCGCCCTCGGCCATCACGGCGGAGGCCGTGACCTTCGACAGCGCATAGGTGTCATAGGTGAAATGGACAGTGTTCGGGCTGCACAATTCGTTGGTCAGGGAACTCGCGCCGGGGCCGGACAACAGCGCGATCTTGTTGCGCTCGCGGACCATGTTGTGGACGGCGATGGCGATGCCGGAATTCGGGATGTCGACGACCGCGTCGACCTTGCCCTTGTCAAACCATTCGCGCGCGATCTGCACGCCGACGTCGGTCTTCATCTGGTGATCGGCGCTGATGATTTCGATCTTCTTACCAAGCACGGTGGGGCCGAATTCCTCGACCGCCATTTGGGCGGCGACCACCGAACCCGGCCCGCCATTGTCGCGGCCCCAGCTCGAAAGGTCGGTCAGCACGCCGAGGCGGACGACGTCGTCGGAGATTTGCGCCGACGCCGCCGTGGTCATGGCGGCGAGCAACGCGCAGATCAGTATTGGCTTGGACATGGATTTCCTCCCGCTGAATCGTTCGCTGTCGCGACTAAATGTTTTGCCGCGCGCGTCTAAATGACATATTGCCGCCAATTTTGATAATGGCAAAGTCATCTGTCAATATAGAATTTGTGGCGACGCGGCAGGTCGGCCGAATCATCGTGGCGACACGCAGGTTCCCGCCGCGCGAAAGGCCGTAGTGTTCAAATGGTTGGATGAGTTGTTAGCGGCAGCGAGGACTCGGCGATCGCGTCAAGCATGGTGATGACTTCGCGCCGCGCCGGCCGCATGCGGTTGTATCGCGCGGGCCTTTGCAATCGAGGCGATGATTTGACCACGGCGGGATGATCACGTCGCGATGTGGTGTGACTTGATGCGAATCGAATGGCGCGCATCGCATGAGTTGCAGAAGTGCTCATGTGTGCTAGTGGTGTTACTTCCAGCGTTTGCATTCGCAACGGCAAGGAGCTTCGCAGAGGTTGGACTGAAGAAAATCACAAGCAGACTGACGCTGCTGGTGGAGTTTTTGGATTTGATACGCGACTGACGACCTTGCTTGACGCTCGGCCGTGATATTCGATCCGCTCCGCTTTAAGCACACCTGCACAGACTAAGGAGAAATCAGTGGCTCGCAAAGCTAAGACAGTCACGCGGAAAACCAAGACGGCGAAAAAGACGAAGGCGGCGAAACCGGCCAGGACGGCGAAGACCAAGGCCGCGGCGTCGAAGGCCACCAAGATCGCGCGCCGTCCTTATTCCAAGGCCGATATCAAGGAACTGCGCGCGTATTCCAAGGCGCGGACGCCGGTCGCGGAAATCGCGAAGCTGACCAAGCGGACTGTCGGTTCGCTGCGCCAGAAAGCCATGAAGCTCGGGATCGGCCTCGGCCATCAGCGCTGAGATCCCGATCGGGAATTGCAATCCGAAAATCGTCGTCCCCGCGCAGGCGGGGACTCACACGCCGCAGTGGTTCGACGCCGTCATCCGGGGCAAGTTGTTTTACGGCAACCCATGCCAGGGTTATGGACCCCCGCCTTTGCGGGGGCGGCGTTGTGGGCGAGGCGACGTTTTGCGACGAATTGCATTGCGCATCAGCCGGTTGCGGCGCTTGATCCGCGCCCGCGCCGCGCTATATCAAAATCCTTCCGTCCTCTTTGAATGAACGAGCCAGGATTTTGGTGATGACGACGATTGACGCCGGTAGCGAAACTCAACCGTTTCAGGCCGAAGTGGCCGAGCTTCTGCAACTGATGGTGCATTCGGTCTATTCCGAGACCGACATCTTCCTGCGCGAATTGATCTCCAACGGCTCCGACGCCTGCGACAAGCTGCGCTATGAGGCGATCGCGAAGCCCGAACTGATGGAGACGGGCGGGGCGCTGGCGATCCGCGTCGTGCCCGACAAGGCGGCGAACACCTTGTCGGTGATCGACAGCGGTATCGGCATGGACCGTCAGGAACTGGTCGACAATCTCGGCACCATCGCGCGCTCCGGTACAAAATCGTTCGTCGCGCGTCTGAAGGAGGCCAAGGACGGCGCCAGCCTGATCGGCCAGTTCGGCGTCGGCTTCTACGCGGCCTTCATGGTGGCGGAGCGCGTCGTGGTCACCAGCCGACGCGCGGGGAGCGATGAGGCATGGGTGTGGTCGTCGTCGGGCGGCGGCGGTTTTACGGTGACGCCCGGCACCGCCGAGGATCTGGCCCGCGTCGCGCGCGGCACCGAGATCGTGCTGCACCTCAAGCCCGAGGCGAAGGACTATCTCGAACCGGCGCGGATCGAGCGTATCGTCCACGCCTATTCCGACAACATCCAGTTTCCGATCGAACTGGTGGCGGATGGCGGCGAGCCGAAGCAGATCAATTCCGCCAGCGCGCTATGGCAGCGCCCGAAATCCGAACTGACGCCGGAGGATTACGTCGCGGCGTACAAATCCATCGCCGGCGCTTTCGACGAACCGGCGATGACGCTGCACTACCGCGCCGAGGGCCGGCAAGCCTATGCGGTGCTGCTGTTTGCGCCGTCCGCCAAGCCGTTCGACCTGTTCGAGCCGTCGCGCAAGGGGCGCGTCAAACTCTATGTCCGGCGGGTGTTCATCACCGCCGAGGCGGAATTGTTGCCGCCCTATCTGCGCTTCATTCGCGGCGTGGTCGATAGCGAGGACCTGCCGCTCAACATCTCGCGCGAGATGTTGCAGAACAACCCGCAACTCGCGCAGATCCGCAAGGCGGTCACCGGTCGCGTCATCACCGAGCTGGAGACGCTGAGCGAGAAGGAGCCGGAGCAGTTCACCAAGATCTGGGATGCGTTCGGCCCCGTCATCAAGGAAGGACTCTACGAGGATTTCGAGCGCCGCGAGAAACTTTTGGCGCTGGCGCGCTTCACCACCACGGCGGGCGAGCGCCGCTCGCTGAAGCAATATCTCGCCGATCTCAAGCCGAACCAGACCGAGATTTACTTCCTCGCCGGCGACAGCATCGAGCGGCTGAAATCCCATCCAATGCTGGAGGCGGCGGCGGCGCGCGGCATCGAGGTGCTGCTGCTCACCGATCCGGTGGATGCGTTCTGGACCTCGGCGCAACTTGATTTTGAAGGCAAGCCGCTGAAGTCGCTGAGTCAGGGCGATATCGATTTCGACCTGATCCCGCTTATCGACGGCAACGACAAGCCGGACGAGACGGCGGTCGATGAGGCGGCCGTCGTCGCCGCGATCAAGACCAGCCTCGGCGACCGCGTCGCTGACGTAAAAGTGTCGCGCCGCCTCACCACCAGCGCGTCGTGCCTGGTGGCGGGCCATTTCGGGCCGGACCGTGAGCTCGAACGCCTGCTGGCGCAGCAGCAGCGCGGCACCCGCACCAAGCCGATCCTCGAAATCAATCCGCGCCATCCGCTGGTCGCTGCGGTCACCGTCACCGACGAGACCGCGCGGCGCGACGACCTCGCGCTGTTGTTGCTTGAACAGGCGCAGATCCTCGACGGCGAACTGCCGGAAGACCCGGCGGCATTCACCGCGCGGCTCAACCGCCTGGTGCTGCAGGCGGGGTGACGGTGGGGACGTGAGGACTCTCAGAACCTGATCGGAAACGAGGCGTCATCGTCCGCGAAGGCGGACGATCCGGTAATCCGTGCGCGTGCGTGGGAAATCTGATTCGACACGGAATACTGGATGCTCCGCCTGCGCGGAGCATGACGTTTCCCGTGCTGCGTAGCTAAGCGGAAAACGGATTCCGCTAACCACTTACACGATGCGGCTCTTGCGGTCGCCCCAGTAGCGGTCGCGCAACAGCCGCTTGTAGAGCTTGCCGGTCGGCAGCCGCGGCATTTCCTCGATGAAGTCGATCGAGCGCGGGCATTTCTGCCGCGACAGGTTGGCCTGGCAGAACGCGATCAATTCATCCGCCAGCGCCTGATCCGCCATGATCCCGGGCATCGGCTGCACCACCGCCTTGACCTCCTCGCCGAGGTCCTCGTTCGGCACGCCGAACACCGCGGCGTCGGCCACCTTGGGGTGGGTGATGAGCAGGTTCTCGCACTCCTGCGGGTAGATGTTGACGCCGCCGGAGACGATCATGAAGGTGGCGCGGTCGGTGAGATAGAGGAAACCGTCGTCGTCGACATAGCCGATATCGCCCACCGTGCTCATGCTGCCGTCTTCCGAGCGGGTCTCGGCGGTGCGCTTCGGATCGTTGAAATACTCGAACGGCGTCGCGGTCTTGAACCACAGCGTGCCGGGCGTCTCCTTCGGGCATGGCTGCATGTTCTCGTCGAGCACGTGCAGTTCGCCCAGCAGCACCTTGCCGACGCTGCCGCGATGCGCCAGCCATTGCGGCGTGTCGAGGGCGGTGAAGCCCAGTCCCTCGGTGGCGCCGTAGTATTCGTGAATGATCGGCCCCCACCATTCGATCATCTGCTCCTTGACCTGTGGCGGGCAGGGCGCGGCGGCATGGATCGCGACTTCCAGCGACGACACGTCGTAGCGATTGCGCACCTCGTCCGGCAGCTTCAGCATCCGCGAGAACATCGTCGGCACCAGCTGGCTGTGGGTCGGCCGGTATTTTTCGACCAGTTGCAGGTAGTGCTCGGGGTCGAACTTCTCCATGATGATCGCGGTGCCGCCGCTGCGGATCGCCAGGCTGACGGCGGCCTGCGGCGCGGAGTGATAGAGCGGGGCGGGCGACAGGTAGATCAGCCCGTCGCGATAGCGCCACAGCTTCAACAGGAAATCCATCAGGGGAAGTCCCTGCACCGGAGGCTGTTCCGGCAGCGGCCGCACGATGCCTTTCGGCTGCCCGGTGGTGCCGGAGGAATACAGCATGGCGCAGCCGAGGCTCTCGTCAGCGATCGGGGTCGCCGGGAAATCGCGAACCGCCTCGTCGAGATTGAGAATTTTGTCGCCGTCGCCGGGGCCGTCGACGACCAGGCTGACCTCGACTTTCGGGCACTGCTTCAGCGCCTCGATCGCGACGGCGCGCTTCTCCTCCGAGAAGATCAAGACCCGCGACTCGCTGTTGTTGATGATATAGGCGACCTCGTCGGCCTTCAGGTAAGAGTTGATACAGGTGTAGTAGAGGCCCGCGCGCTCGCCCGCGCCGCAGCTTTCGAGATAGCGCGAATTGTTCTCCATGAAGATCGAATAGTGATCGAGCCGCTTCAGCCCGCGCGCGCGCAGGAAGTGCGCCAGCCGGTTGCTGCGCGCCTCCAGTTCGGCGTAACTAACCGTTTCGCCGGTGCTCGCCATGATGAAGGCAGGTTGATCGGCGCGCGACTTGACTTGGGCCCCCGAATACATTCTGCGTTGACTCCCGATGATTGTCCCGCCGGGTTGGCCCGGTTGTCGGTGATTGGACAGGCGCACAGAATATCGCCGCCGGGGCGGCTGGCAAGGCGGCCTTTCGTGCGTCCAATGAGGCGGTGGCAAAAGTCGCCGGATCGTCTATAGACGAACCTCAGTCTTACCCGCGTCGTGGATCCCGATGCCCGTCCGAACGCTCATGCCCGCTGTCTCGCCGGTCCGCCGGCGGCATCGCCGCCGATGTTGCGATGCAGCGAAGGCGTCGCCCGCGGCCGTCGCGGCGGACGGATAGTTCATGACCGATCTCGCGCGCGAAGCGGTGGACGGCTATGGCGCGGGATGGCCCGGCAAGGCCGTTCCGTCGTTCATCGGGCGAACGATGCGCGCGGTGGCGTCACGCGATCCCTACGATCTGGCGTCGGTGGTGCTGCTCGCGGTGCTGACCGGGCTGGTGATCGCGACCTTCCGCGACTACGCCGTCACCAATGACGAATGGATCCAGCATCGCTATGGCGAACTGATCCTCGCCTATTACGAAAGCGGCTTCACCAACCGCGCGGTGTTCGAACTCGATAACCTCTATCTCTACGGCGGCCTGTTCGACAGCGCGGCGATCCTGCTCGGCCGCCTGGTGCCGATGGATATCTACGATCTGCGCCATCTCATCTGCGGCCTGATCGGCGTCGGCGGACTGGCGGCGGTGATGGCGACCGCGCGGATGATCGCAGGCGCGCGCGCCGGGTGGCTGGCCGGACTGGCGCTGGCGGTCTGCGGATCGTGGTACGGCACCATGTTCCACCACAGCAAGGACATTCCGCTGGCGGCGGCGATGGCCGGCGCGCTGTATTTCCTGCTGCGCGCGGCGCGCGATCTGCCGAATCCGAAACCGCGCCATGTCGTGGGATTCGGGCTGATGACCGGGGCGGCGCTCGGCATCAAGGTGCTGGGCCTGCTGCTGGTCGGCTATGTCGGCGTGGCGATTTTGCTGAACATTCCGGCGGCGACGCGGCTCGCCTCGCGCGAGGGGATGCGCTTCGTCTGGGTCTCGCTGCTCCGCTTCGTCCCGGCGCTGGCGATCGCCTACGTCATCATGCTTGTGACCTGGCCGTGGTCGGCGCTGTCGCCGCTCAATCCGATCCGTGGCTTGTTCAGCTTCGCGGAGTTTCACTACAACATCCGCACCGTGCTGGACGGCACGGTGTACCGGATGGCGACCATTCCGCGCCTTTATGTGCCAATCTATATCCTGATCAAGCTGCCGCTGCTGATGCTGGCGGGCGCGGTCTTCGCGCTGGCGTTCGCGGCTTGGGCGCGAGCGGGCCTCGGCCGGCGCGCGCGCCGTGACGTGGCGATGGTCGGCTTCGCCGCGATCTTTCCGGTGCTGTGCGAGGTGGTGGCGCATGGCCCGGCGTTCTGCGGCCTGCGCCATTTCCTGTTCGTGCTGCCGCCGCTGGCGATCCTGGCCGGCATCGGGCTGGATCGCGCCGTGGCGCGGCTGTCGGCGCTGCGCCGGCCGCTCGGCATGGCGGCGCTGGCGGTCGTCGTCGCCGGGTTCGGCTGGAACGCGGTGACGCTCGTTCGCCTGCACCCTTACGAATATCTGGTGTTCAATCCGCTGGTCGGCGGCCTTGAGGGCGCGTCGCGCCGCTACGCCATGGATTACTGGTTCACCATCATGCCGGAGGCGGTGGATGGGCTGGAAGCCTATCTCGACCGCACCGAGCCGGCGCTCAGCCGCGATCCGAAGCACGTCTATTCGGTGGCGATCTGCGGCCAGCGCGAGGCGTTTCTCCGCAAGGCCAGACCGCATCTGCATTGGGCGCAGGTGTGGGAGACCGCCGATTTCTTCATCGCGCCGACCCATATGAATTGCGACCGCGACAGCCAGGGCCAGGCGGTGGTCACGGTCAAGCGGCTGGGCGTTCCGCTGGGCTATGTCAAGGACCAGCGCGCCCGGCGATCGTGACATCGCTGCCCATCGTCGGGAAACCGTGCTACAAGCCGTCATTGCGAGCGGAGCAAGGACTGGATTGCTTCGTCGCTTCGCTCCTCTCAATGACGACAAAATGAAACTCGTGCCAGTGCCGCCGCTATGAACGCCAACGTCAAAATCGAAATCGGCCACTCGACCTGTCCGCACGATTGCCCCTCGGCCTGTGCGCTCGATGTCGAGGTGATTGACGGCGCCACCATCGGCCGGGTGCGCGGCTCGAAATTGCAGACCTATACCGCCGGCGTGGTCTGCGCCAAGGTCGGACGCTACGCTGAGCGCATCAATCATCCGGACCGCGTCCGCCACCCGCTGCGCCGGATCGGGCCGAAGGGCGAGGGCCGTTTCGCCCGCATCTCGTGGGACGAGGCGCTGGACGAGATCGGCGAACGCTTCAACGCCGCCGAGCGCGAATTCGGCGGTGAATCGGTATGGCCCTATTACTACGCCGGCACCATGGGGCTGGTGATGCGCGACGGCATCAACCGCCTGGCGCACGTCAAGAAATATTCGCGCTTCTACAGCACCATCTGCTCGACCATCGCGTGGGCCGGCTACGGCGCCGGCACCGGCAAGGTGATGGGCGTCGATCCGCGCGAGATGGCGAAGTCCGACCTCGTGGTGATCTGGGGCACCAATCCGGTCTCCACCCAGGTCAACGTCATGACCCACGCCACCCGCGCCCGCAAGGAGCGCGGCGCGCGCATCGCCGCCATCGACGTCTACGACAACGAGACGATGAAGCAGGCCGACATCAAGATCGTGCTGCGGCCCGGCACCGACGGCGCATTCGCCTGCGGCGTGATGCATGTGCTGTTTCGCGAGGGTTTCGCGGATCGCGCCTATCTCGCGAAATACACCGATTGTCCGGACGAGCTTGAGGCGCATCTGGCGAGCCGCACGCCGGAATGGGCCTCGGCGATCTGCGGCGTGCCGGTCGCCGAGATCGAAGCCTTCGCCCGCGCGGTGGGCGAAACCAAGCGCTCGTATTTCCGGCTCGGCTACGGCTTCACCCGCAGCCGCAACGGCGCGGCGCAGATGCACGCGGCGCTGTGCATCCCGGCCGTCACCGGCGCGTGGCAGTACGAGGGCGGCGGCGCGTTCTTCAACAACGGCGCGATCTGGAAGTTCGACAAGACCCTGATCGAGGGGCTCGACGTGGTCGACAAGAGCACGCGGCGGCTCGATCAATCCAAGATCGGTCGTATCCTCACCGGCGACGCCGAGGCGCTGAGGGGCGGCGGCCCGGTCAAGGCGATGCTGATCCAGAACACCAATCCGGTGACGGTGGCTCCCGAACAGGCGCTGGTGCGACGCGGATTCGCGCGCGAGGATCTGTTCGCGGTGGTTCACGAGCAGTTCATGACCGAGACCGCGCAGATGGCCGACATCGTGCTGCCGGCGACCATGTTCCTCGAACACGACGATCTCTATTACGGCGGCGGCCATCAACATATCTCGGTCGGCGCCAGGCTGGTCCCGCCGCCCGGCGAATGCCGCTCCAATCACGAGGTGTTGCAGGGCATCGCCAAGCGCGTCGGCGCCAAACATCCGGCGTTCGAGATGACCGCGCGTGAGGTGATCGACGCGACGTTGCGGGCCAGCGGCCACGGCAGCGTCGAGGGTCTTCTGGCCGATCTGTGGCGCGACTTGCAGCCCGGTTTCCGCGCCTCGCATTTCCTCGACGGTTTCGGCCACAGCGACGGCAAATTCCATTTCAAGGCGGACTGGCCCAACGTGCCGGTGCCGGTCAACGAGCGTAACGGCGCGTGGGACAGGATGCCGGCGTTGCCGGACCATTGGGCGGTGATCGAGGAAGCCGACGACGCGCATCCGTTCCGGCTCGCCACCAGCCCGTCGCGCAGTTTTCTCAATACGACCTTCAACGAAACGCCGTCGTCGCAAGCGCGCGAGGGCGCGCCGTCGGTGATGATCCATCCCGACGACGCGCGCGGCCTCGATATCGCCGACGGCGATCTGGTGACGCTCGGCAACACGCGCGGCGAGACCCATCTCACCGCGCGGCTGTTCCCCGGGGTGCGGCGCGGCGTGCTGATCGCGGAATCGGTGCATCCCAACCACGCCCATGTCGGCAAGCGCGGCATCAACATGTTGACCGGCGCCGAATCGGTCGCGCCCTATGGCGGCGCGGCGTTCCACGACAACAAGGTCTGGGTCCGCAAGGCGGCGCTCAAAGGGAACGCCTGAGCGATGGCGGCGCTGGAGGCGTTTCACATCGCGGTGCTCGCGGGCGACGGCATCGGCCCCGAGGTGATGGCCCCGGCGCTGGAGGTGCTGCGGCGGATCGAAGCGACCTCGAAACTGCGATTCCGCTTCACGGACGCGCCCGCCGGCGCGACGCATTATCGGGAAGCCGGCGCGTCGATGCCTGAGTCCACCATCCGGCTTTGCGACGACGCCGACGCCATTCTGCTCGGCGCCTGCGGCTTGCCGCATATCCGCTATCCCGACAACACCGAGATCGCGCCGCAGATCGAACTGCGGATGATCTTCGATCTCTATGCCGGCGTCCGCCCGGCGCGGCTCATTCCCGGCGTGCCGAGTCCGATCGTCGGCGCGGCGGAGCACGGCATCGATCTGGTGCTGGTCCGGGAATCCACCGAGGGCCTGTTCGCCTCGATGGGCAAGGGTATCGTCACCGTGGACGAGGCGCGCGAAACCATGGTGATCACGCGCAAGACCTCCGAGCGGCTGTTCGAGTTCTGCTTCCGTCTCGCCGAGCGGCGCAAGGCGCGCGGCAAGACCGGACAACTGGCTTGCGTCGACAAGGCCAACGTCTTCAAGGCGTTCGCCTATTTTCGCGGATTGTTCGATGACGCCGCCGCGCGTCATCCGGACGTCGAGGCCTCGCGCGTCTATGTCGACGCCTGCGCGGCGATGCTGGTGCGGCGGCCATGGGATTTCGACGTGCTGGTCACCGAGAATATGTTCGGCGACATCCTGTCCGATCTCACCGCCGGCCTGATCGGCGGCCTCGGCATGGCCCCGTCCGCCGACATCGGCGACCGTCACGCGGTGTTCCAGCCGTGCCACGGCACCGCGCCGGACATCATGGGGCAGGGCAAGGCCAACCCGACCGCGATGATTTTATCGGTGGCGCTGCTGCTTGACTGGCTGGCCGACACCCATCGGCTTGAGGAAGCGGCAACCGCCGCCGACCGCATCGCGCGCGCGGTTGACAACGCCTACGCACATGGCATCAAACCGATCGAGTTCGGCGGCCGCGACGGCACCGCCGCCATCGCCCGCGCCGTCATCGCCGCACTGTAACGAACAACAAGCGAGTCCGAGGAACAGACGCCATGAAAAGCTTCAAGGTCACCGATTTCAACGCACCCCTGACCGAGGTGAACGAGCCGACGCCGCAGCCGACCGGGACCCAGGTGCTGATCAAGGTGAAGGCCGCCGGCGTCTGCCATAGCGACCTGCACATCTGGGAAGGCGGCTACGATCTCGGCCACGGCCGCAAGCCGCTGTCGCTGAAGGATCGCGGCGTGTCGCTGCCGCGCACCATGGGGCACGAGACGGTCGGCGAGGTGGTGGCGATCGGATCGGACGCCAAGACTGATCTCAAGGTCGGCGACGTCTGCCTGGTCTATCCGTGGCTCGGCTGCGGCAAGTGCGAATTGTGTCTCGCCGATCAGGAGAACATGTGCCCCAAGGCCAATTCGCTCGGCGTCTATTGCGACGGCGGCTATGCCGACTACATGACGGTGCCGAACGCCAAGTATCTCATCAATCTGAAGGGGCTCGATCCGGTCACCGCCGCGCCTTACGCCTGCTCCGGCGTCACCACCTACAGCGCGCTGAAGAAGGTGGAATCGGTGCTGCACCATCCGATCGTGATTTTTGGCGCGGGCGGCCTCGGGCTGATGGCGCTGTCGCTTTTGAAGGCGATGGGCGGCAAGGGCGCGATCGTGGTCGATATCGACCCGCGCAAGCGCGAGGCGGCGATCGCGGCCGGCGCGCTCGGCGCCGTCGACGGCGCGGCGGCGGATGCGCTGGCGCAGATCGCGGAGAAGGCCGGCGGGCCGGTCTACGCGGCGATCGATCTGGTCGGCAACGCCCAGACCGCGCAACTCGGCTTCGATTGCCTGACCAAGGGCGGCAAGCTGGTGATGGTCGGCCTGTTCGGCGGCGGCGCGCCGTGGGCGCTGCCGCTGATCCCGATCAAGGCGATCACCATTCAAGGCAGCTATGTCGGCAACCTGCGCGAGACCGAGGAACTGCTCGACCTCGTGCGCACCAAGAAGATCGCGCCGATCCCGGTGACGACGATGCCGCTGGCCAAGGCCGACGAAGCGCTCAATGCGCTCAAGAGCGGCAAGCTGGTCGGCCGCGCGGTGCTGACTCCGTAGGCGGGCGAGGGGCGCGGCCGTCGTCTTTCGAGGCTCGGACTCTCGGGCCGAGCCTGACCGGAAACGAAGGCGTCATCGTCCGCGAAGGCGGACGATCCAGTATTCCGAGGCGCGCGCGGTTCGATTGCAAGGCCGCGGAATACTGGATGCCCGCCTGCGCGGGCATGACGGTGTTCGTGTCGAGATGACTCTTACAAATTGCTGTCGGTGATCGCCGAATAGACCAGCGTGCGCAGTTCGCGCCGCACCGGATAGGCGCTCGACGGCAACACCTGGGTCATGAAGATGGCGATCAGGTCCTCCGCCGGATCGATCCAGAACGAGGTGGTCGCCGCGCCGCCCCAGGCGTATTCGCCGGCGCTGCCGGGGATCAGCGTCTGCGCCGGGTCCATCGTCACCGAGAAGCCGAGGCCGAAGCCGACGCCGGCATAGGTCGCCTCGCTGAACAGCGAGCGCGACAGTTGCGTCAGGTCCTTGTTGCCGGGCAGGTGGTTGGTGGTCATCAGCGCCAGCGTCTTGGGGCCGATCAGCCGCGTGCCGCCGAGTTCGCCGCGGTTGAGCAGCGCGCGGCAGAAGGCGAGATAATCCGCCGCGGTCGAGCACAATCCGCCGCCGCCCGAGATGAACGAGGGCGGTTCGAGGAAACTGCTAGTGGTCGGGTCGTCCTGAAGGAACAGCGCGTTGTTGGCGCCCGGCGAATTGAACGACGCCATGCCGCCGGGGGTGGCGTTGTAGCAGGCGGCGAAGCGATGCACCTTGTCCTTGGGAACGAAGAAATCGGTGTCGACCATGCCGAGCGGATCGAAAATGCGTTCCTTCAAGAACTGCTGGAACGGCTTGCCGGAAATTTTCTCGATCAGATAGCCGAGCACGTCGGTGGAGACGGAATAGTTCCAGGCCTCGCCCGGCGAGAACTCCAGCGGGATCTGCGCCAGATCGTCGATCATCGACTGCATGGTGCCGGCCTTCTCGACCTCGCCGATCTTCTTCTCGCGATAGGCGGCATCGATGTTGCTGCGCTGCTGAAAGCCGTAGGTGAGGCCGGAGGTGTGGCGCAACAGGTCGACGATCTGCATCGGCCGCGCCACCGGCCTCGTCAGGAACGCCGGCGCGACGCCGGCCACGAACACCCGCAGGTCCTTCCATTGCGGAATGTATTTATGCACCGGCTCGTCGAGCGCGACGCGGCCTTCCTCCACCAGCATCATGAAGGCGACCGAGGTGATCGGCTTGGTCATCGAGTAGATGCGGAAGATGGTGTCGTCCTTCACCGGCACCTTGCGCTCAACGTCGGCATAGCCCTGCGCCGCCGAATGGGCGATGGCGCCGCGCCGGTAGATCAGGGTCCGGGTGCCGGGAAAGCGGCCGCTCTCCAGATAACGGCGCTTGAGATGATCCTCGATGCGGCCGAGCCGCGCCCCCGACATGCCGAGACTTTCGGGCGCGGCGGTCGCGGGCGTCAGGCTGAGGGCGGACTTGGCTTGGTCGAGCATTGCTGTTCTCCTGGGACGGCCGCGATGTCGGCGGGGATGGCGGCTATATCACAATGTCCGCGCCCATGGCACAAGCCGCCTCGCGCGGTCGCGGCCGCGCCGCCGGCCGATGCGGCGGCGGCGCATATCGGCTTCCCGGTTTCGGCTCTTGTCGGAACGGCGCGATTCGCGTTTGGTCCGGCTTCCCTCTGGCCCCGCGATTTCGAGCCTGTTTTGTCCCCGCCCCCCGCGCCGGTTACGGCTTTCGCCGATCAAATCCCCGTCCATTCGGAAAAGCCCCGTCGCGCGGCCGCGTTGCGCGCCCCGCAGCGCACCGACCGGCCGTTTCGCGGCATCGTGCTGGTGGTGGCCTCCACCGTGTTCCTGGCGTGCTCGGACGCGCTCGCCAAATATCTGACGCGCACCGGCCTGCCGGTGGTCGAGATCGCCTGGATCCGGTTTTTCGTCTTCGTCCTGATCATGATGCCGGCGATCGTGATGCGGCGCGGCGGCAACGTGCTGGCGACGCGGCGGCCGGTGATTCAGGTGTTGCGCGGCATCGGGTTGGTGGCGTCGTCGCTGTTCTTCATCTGGGGCCTCGGCTATCTGCCGATCGCGGAGGCGTCCGCCACCGCCTTCATCGCGCCGATGTTCGTCACCTGCCTCTCGATCGTGATGCTGGCGGAGAAGGTCGGCGCCCGGCGCTGGATCGCCACCCTGGTCGGGTTGATCGGCGTCATGATCGTGGTGCGGCCGGGCACCAGCGCCTTCCACCCGGCAGCGGTGTTCCCGATCGTCTCGGCGCTGGGCTGGGCCTTCGCGCTGGTGCTGACGCGGCAGATCGCCGGCGTCGACCGGCCGGTGACGACGATGGCGTGGTCGGCCATCGTCGGCTTCGTCGTGCTGTCGCTGCTGGCGCCGTTCGTCTGGGTGACGCCGAGCTGGACCCAGGTCGGCATCGCGGTCGCGATCGGCATCGCCTCGACGCTCGGCCACTGGATCGTGGTGCTGGCCTATCGCCACGCCGACGCCTCGGTGCTGGCGCCGTTCACCTACAGCCAACTGGTGTGGGTGAGCGTGCTGGGCGTCATCATGTTCGCCGAGATTCCCGACCGCTGGACCGTGCTGGGGGCCTGCGTCATCATCAGCAGCGGGCTCTACATCGCCCACCGCGAGCGCATCCGCAAGGCGCAGATGCGCGACACGCTGGAGCGCGCGCCGGGGGCGTGAGCGCCGCCGCCGTCGTCAGGACGCGGAGCGCAAGCTCGGAGCCAATCCGGTCCTTGCTTCGCTCGTGAGGACGGTTGAGCCGGTGCTCACACCGGCAGCGCGATGGAATACTTCACCTGACTGAGCGCGAAACTGGACTCGATGGAGGCGATGCCGTCGAGCCGCGTCAGCCTGGTTTTCAGGAACGTCTCGTAGGAGGCGAGGTCGGCCACCACCACGCGCAACAGGTAGTCGCGGTTGCCGGTCATCAGATAGCATTCCAGCACTTCCTCCCAGCCCGAGATCGCTTTCGCGAAGCGGTCGAGGTCTTCCTCCTTCTGCCGCGCCAGCTTGATCGAGATGAAGACGCTGACATGCAGCCCGAGCGATTGCTGATCGACGGTGGCGACGTAGCGGGTGATGACGCCGCGCTCCTCCAGCAGCTTGACACGGCGATGGCACGGCGACACCGAGAGCCCGACCTTGTCGGCCAGTTCCTGCATCGTGATCCGGCTGTCCCGCTGCAACAAGGCGATGATCTTGCGGTCGATGGCGTCGAGGGCGGACATTGGGATAATATCCTGATAAGGCGGAATATATTGAGATCATATTCCAATATCTTCAAAATCGATGCGAAAAATTGAGAAATCTCACGCACCGGGCGGGATTACCATCGGACCATTCGAACCGCTTGAGTCCGTCCCATGCCGATCGATCCGCGTCGCCTCGAACTGCTGTCGGCCCTGTCGCGAAAAGTGCTGTGGCTGTCGTCCTGGACCATTCACCACGCCAATCACGTGCGGCCCAACCGCGACGGCCTGAAGGTCGGCGGCCATCAGGCGTCGTCGGCCTCGCTCGCCACCATCCTGTCGGCGCTGTATTTCTCGGTGCTCAAGCCCGAGGACCGCGTCGCGGTGAAGCCGCACGCCAGCCCGATCTTCCATGCCATTCAGTATCTGTTCGGGCATCAGACCCGCGACAAGCTGGAGAACTTTCGCGGCTACAAGGGCGCGCAGTCCTATCCGTCGCGCACCAAGGACATTGACGACGTCGATTTCTCCACCGGCTCGGTCGGCCTCGGCGTGGCGCAGACGCTGTTCTCGTCGCTGGTGCAGGATTATGTCGGCGCCCACGGCTTCATGAAGGATCGCCGCGAGGGCCGCATGATCGCGCTGGTCGGCGACGCCGAGATGGACGAGGGCAACATCTTCGAGGCGCTGCTGGAAGGCTGGAAGCACGGCCTGCGCAACACCTGGTGGATCGTCGATTACAACCGCCAGAGCCTCGACGCGGTGGTGCGCGAGGGTCTTTGGGAGAAGTTCGAGACCATGTTCCGCAATTTCGGCTGGGACGTGGTGATCGTGAAATACGGCAGGCTGATGCGGGCGGCGTTCGCCGAGCCGGGCGGCGAGGCGCTGCGGCGCTGGATCGATGGCTGCCCCAACCAGGTCTACGCGGCGCTGTGCTTTCAGGGCGGCGCGGCGTTCCGCAAGCGCCTGCAGGACGAGATCGGCGACCAGGGCGAGGTCAGCGCCCTGATCGCGCGGCGCGACGACGCCGAACTGCTGGCGCTGATGTCGAACCTCGGCGGCCACGACATGGCGAGCATGCTGGAAGCCTTCGAGGCCATCGATCACGACCGCCCGGTGTGCTTCATCGCCTACACCATCAAGGGCGTCGGCCTGCCGTTCCAGGGCCACAAGGACAACCACGCCGGGCTGATGACGCCGACGCAGATGGACGCCTTCCGCGCCGCGCAGAATATCCGGCCGGGGCACGAGTGGGACAAGTTCGAAGGGCTGGCGCAATCGCCCGCCGAACTGGAGGCGTTTCTCGCGCGCGCGCCCTTCAACCGCGACGGCACGCGGCGGCTGAAGACGCCGACCATCGCGGTGCCGGAGCAACTGGCGTTTCCCGCCGCCGCGCAGATGTCGACGCAGCAGGGCTTTGGGCTGATCCTCAACGAACTGGCGCGCGGCGACAGCGAACTGGCGGCGCGCATCGTCACCGCCTCGCCCGACGTCACCGTCTCGACCAATCTCGGCCCGTGGGTCAACCGGCGCGGGTTGTTCGCCAAGGCGGCGATGGCCGACGTGTTCAGGAAGGAGAAAATCCCCTCGACCTTCGCCTGGGACTACTCGCCCAAGGGCCAGCACATCGAACTGGGCATCGCCGAGATGAACCTGTTCATCCTGATGTCGGCGCTCGGCCTGTCGCATGCGATCAACGGCGCGCGGCTGTTGCCGGTGGCCACCCTGTACGATCCGTTCATCGAGCGCGGTCTCGATGCGTTGAACTATGCCTGCTATCAGGACGCCCGCTTCATGGTGGCGGCGACGCCGTCCGGCATCACGCTGGCGCCGGAAGGCGGCGCGCACCAGTCGATCGCGACGCCGCTGATCGGCATGGCGCAGGATGGGCTGGCCTCGTTCGAGCCGGCCTTCGTCGACGAACTCGCCGTCATCATGCGCTGGGGTTTCGAGCACATGCAGCGCGACCTCGACGACAAGGGCGATGCCCGCGACGGCACCCGCAGCGGCGGCTCGGTTTACTTGCGGCTCTCGACCCGCACCATCGAGCAGCCGAGGCGGATCATGACGCCGGAATTGCAACGCGACATCGCCGACGGCGCTTATTGGCTGCGCGAGCCGGGGCCGAACGCCGAGGTGGTGGTGGCCTTCACCGGCGCGGTGGCGCCGGAAGCGATCGAGGCGGTCGGCCTGCTCGGCGACAGCCGCCGCGATATCGGGCTCCTGGCGATCACCTCGGCCGATCGCCTTCATGCCGGCTGGACCGCGGCGCGGCGGCTGCGGCGCGAGCGGCGCGGCGCGCCCTATAGGAGCCATATCGAGACGCTGCTGTCGCCCCTGCCGCGCGACTGCGGCATCGTCACGGTGCTCGACGGCCATCCGGCGACGCTGGGCTGGATCGGCGCGGTATGCGGCCACCGCATGGAAGCGCTCGGCGTCGAACATTTCGGCCAGACCGGTTCGATCGATGATCTTTATCGGCACTACGGCATCGACGCCAATGCCATCATCGATGCGGCGGAGGGTCTCACCGGCCGCCCGGTGCGGCACCGCAAGATGGCGGTGTAGTCCCAACTCTTGCGTCAACATGCCGCCGTCACGCGATGCGTCGCCCGCAATGGCGGGCCGCGTCCGGCGGGTTCATTTCCTCCCGGTTTCGTGCAAGGATGGCGCGGAACGCTTCAGTTCTCCCAAATCCCTGTTTCGTGAGGTTTCGTCATGGTCAATCGCATGCAGTTTTATATCGACGGCGCCTGGGTCGATCCCGTCGTCAAGAAATCGACGCCGGTCGTGAACCCGGCGACCGAGGAGGCCATGTACGAGGTCGCGCTGGGCTCCAAGGCCGACGTCGACAAGGCGGTCGCCGCCGCCAAGCGCGCCTTCGAGACCTTCTCGCAGACCACCCGCGAGGAGCGCGTGGCGCTTCTGGAAAAGATCATCGCCATCTACAAGAGCCGCATGAAGGACATCGGCGCGTCGGTGTCCGACGAGATGGGCGCGCCGCTGCCGATGGCCGAGAAGCTGCAAGCCGGCGCCGGCCTTGGCCATCTGATGACCACGCTTGAGGTGCTGAAGAACTACCAGTTCGAGGAGCCGGTCGGCTCCGCCGTCGTGGTGCGCGAGCCGATCGGCGTGGTCGGCATGATCACGCCGTGGAACTGGCCGCTGAACCAGATCGCCTGCAAGGTCGCCCCGGCGCTCGCCGCCGGCTGCACCATGATCCTGAAGCCGTCGGAATACACCCCGACCTCGGCTTTGATCTTCGCCGAAATTCTCCATGAGGCGGGCGTGCCGAAGGGCGTCTTCAACCTCGTCAATGGCCTCGGCCCGGATGTCGGCGCGGCGATGAGCGAGCATCCGGATATCGACATGATCTCGTTCACCGGTTCGACCCGCGCCGGCATCGACGTCGCCAAGCGCGCCGCGCCGACGGTGAAGCGCGTCAGCCAGGAACTCGGCGGCAAATCGCCGAACGTCATTCTGGAAGACGCCGACCTGGTGAAGGCGGTGACCGGCGGCGTCGCCCACATGTTCAATAACTCCGGCCAGTCCTGCAACGCGCCGTCGCGGATGATCGTGCCGCTGTCGAAGATGAAGGAGGTCGCCGCCATCGCCAAGGGCGTCGCCGACAAGACCAGGGCGGGCGATCCCCGCGCCGCGGACACCACCATCGGCCCGGTGGTCAACCGCAACCAGTGGAACAAGATCCAGGGCTTGATCCAGAAGGGCATTGAGGAAGGCGCGACGCTGGTCGCCGGCGGTCCCGGCCTGCCGGAAGGCGTCAACAAGGGCTTCTATGTGCGCCCGACCGTGTTCGCCGACGTCACCGAGAACATGACCATCGCCCGCGAGGAAATCTTTGGCCCGGTGCTGGCGATCATGGGGGCGAAGGACGAGGCCGACGCCGTGCGGCTCGCCAACGATACGCCCTATGGGCTCGCCGGTTACGTCTCGGCCGGCACCGTGGAGCGCGCCCGCAAGGTCGGCCGCCAGATCCGCGCCGGCAACGTCAACCTGCAAGGGCAGCCGAACGACCGCACCGCGCCGTTCGGCGGCTACAAGCAATCCGGCAACGGCCGCGAGTGGGGCAAGTTCGGCCTTGAGGACTTCCTCGAAGTCAAGGCCATCGCCGGCTTCAACGCCGCGTAAGCGATACGGACCCAAAACAGCGCCGGGGCGGGAGATGATCCCGCCCCGGCGTTTTTGTTTTGAAGGCCGTCATCGTGATTGGTCGTCATTGCGGTTCTATTCGTCGTGACGGTTTTATTCGTCATTGCGGTTTCATTCGTCATTGCGAGCGAAGCAATCCAGTCTTCCTTTGCGGCTTCTGGATTGCTTCGGAGCTCACGCTCCTCGCAATGACGGTCGGTGAATGACGAATGAGAATCACTTCGACTTGGTGAGAAACTTGTTCACCGCCTCGCGGAATTCGGCGTGTTTCATGCAGCCGACGATGCCATCGACTTCGGCCGCCAGTTGTTGCGCGACCGAGGTGAAGCGCGATTGATGGACCAGCGCCTTGGTGGCGGCGATCGCCGCCGGCGCGTTCTGCGCGACGCGTTGCGCCAGGTCGCGGGTCGCGGCTTTCAGTTCGGCCGCCGGCACCAGCTTCGCCACCATGCCCCAGTCGCAAGCCTGTTGCGCCGAGAAACTGCCGTCCGCCAGGAAGATCTGCAACGCCCGCCGCGCGCCGACGATCTCGGTGACGCCGATGGTGCCGCCGCCGTCCGGCGAGACGCCGAGCTTGTGATAGGCCGCGGTGAACTTGGCGTCGTCGGCGGCGACGCACAGGTCGGCCATGAAGGCCAGCGACAGGCCGGCGCCGGCCGCCGAGCCGTGGACGCTGGAAATCACCACCTTCGGCATGCGCCGCAGCGCCAGCGTGAAGGCGTGGAAATGCTTCAGCATCGTGCGGATCACCGGTTCGAGGTTATCCATGTTGGCGCCGAACACCTGGATGTCGCCGCCGCCGCAGAACGCGCGGCCCGCGCCTTCGATCACCAGCACGCGGATGCGGTCGTCGGCCTCGACCTGGGCCGCGATCTGCTCCAGCCGCTGCGCGATGTCGAGATTGATCGAATTGAAGCTGTTCGGCCGGTTGAGCGTGATAGTGGCGACGGCGCCATCGACGGCGAGCAGGGCGGGCTGATCTGACTCCGGTGTGGACATGCGGCAATACCTTTCGCGTGGGATATGCGCATTTAACGCCGATCACGCCGCTGATGACAAGCGGGCCGGATCGTGCATCATGCCGGCGGACCCGGCCCGCCGCGGGCGGCGGTCCTTGATCGGTGGGATGTTCAGGTGATGACGAAGGAAACGGTTGTGATCGTCGGCGCGGGCCACGCCGGATTTCAGGTCGCGGTGTCGCTGCGGCAATCGGGCTACACGGGTCCGGTCCGCCTGATCAACGACGAGGCGTTGTTGCCCTACCAGCGCCCGCCGCTGTCAAAGGCCTATCTCAAGGGCGCGGGCGGCGCCGACAGCCTGCTGTTCCGGCCGGCGAAATTCTACGCCGATCAGGCGATCGAACTGGTGGATGGCCATGTCGTCGCCATCGATCGCGCCCGCCACGTGGTGCGGCTCGGCTCCGGCGCGGAATTGCCCTACGGCCATCTGGTGCTGGCGCTCGGCGCGCGCAATCGCCTGCTCGACGTGCCGAACGCCGGCCTCGACGGCGTGATGTATCTGCGCAACTTCGCCGAAAGCGAGCGGCTGCGCACCGGCATCAAGGCCGGGCAGCGGCTGGTGGTGATCGGCGCCGGATTCATCGGGCTGGAATTCGCCGCCACCGCGCGCGCGAAGGGGCTGGAGGTCGATGTGCTGGAGCTGGCGCCGCGGGTGATGGCGCGGGCGGTGACGCCGGAGATTTCCGCCTATTTCGAGCGCAAGCATCGTGAGGCCGGCATCCGCATTCACTTCGGGGTGCGGGCGACCGAGATCGAGGGCGCGGACGGCAAGGTGACCGGCGTGGCCTTGAGCGACGGCCGGCGGATTCCGGCGGATCTGGTCGTGGTCGGCGTCGGCGTGCTGCCGAATGTCGAACTGGCCGCCGAGGCCGGCCTGCCGGTTGCGTCCGGCATCATCGTCGATTCGCATCTGCGCACCGCCGATCCGGATATTTCCGCGATCGGCGATTGCGCGCTGTTCGACAGCGTCCGCTTCGGCGCGCCGCTGCGGCTTGAATCGGTGCAGAACGCCACCGATCAGGCGCGCTGCGTCGCCGCGCGCCTCGCCGGCAAGCCGGAAGTCTATGACGGCCAGCCGTGGTTCTGGAGCGATCAGGGCAATGACAAATTGCAGATGGCGGGGCTCACCGCCGGCTTCGATCAGGCGGTGCTGCGCGGCGATCCGGCCGAGGGCGCGTTCTCGGTGTTCTGCTACAAGGACGGCCACCTGATCGGCGTCGAGTCGGTCAACCGCGCCGGCGATCACGTCTTCGGCCGCCGGGCGCTTGCCGCCGGCCGCTCGATCACGCCGGAGCAGGCGGCGGATATGAGCTTCGATCTGAAGAAGGCGATGGCGTAATTTCCGTCATTGCGAGGAGCCGCCACTCCGTCATTGCGAGGAGCGAAGCGACGAAGCAATCCAGCCCTTGCTTTGTCGGCACTGGATTGCTTCGCTTCGCTCGCAATGACGGTTATCTCACGGCCGCACCGCGCGCAGTTTCCCCGCCGCCGGTGTCTGAAACTCCGCCCGCACGGCTTCGATGTCGGCCAGCGTCGGCAGGCCGGCTTCGTTGCCGAGATGCTGGATCTTGTGGGCGGAGGCGGCCTGCGCGAAGGAGAAATGCTCCTGCCAGCTTTTCGACGGGTCGTTGAGGTAGGAATAGACGTAAGCGCCGTGAAACACGTCGCCGGCGCCGTTGGTGTCGATGACGCGCGCGGGCGGCACCTTCAGCGCCGGCACCTCGCGCACCACGCCGGTCTCGTCGTACCACACCAGCCCGCGCTCGCCGAGCGTCACCCCGCCGATGCGGCAGCCGCGCGATTTCAGGTAATCGAGCATCGCGCGCGGGCTTAAGTTCATCTGCTCGCACAGCCGTTCGGCGACCATCGCCACGTCGATGAACGCCAGCAGCTCATGCGTATTCTCGCGCAGGCCGCCGCCGTCGAGCGAGGTCAAAATGCCGGCCTCGCGGCACAGCTTCGCGTAATGCAGCGCCGCCTCCGGCTGATGGCCGTCGACATGCAGCGCGCGGCAGCCGGCGAGGTTGAGCATCGGAAACGGATGCAGATGTTCGTCGTCGCGGCAGCGCACGATGGCGCGCTTGCCGTCCTTCGGCATGATGAACGACAGCGACGAGGTGCGCACCTTGCGGGCGTGAATCGAAATGCCGTACTTCACCGCCATGTCCTGAAACATCCGGCCGAGCCAGTCGTCGGCGACGGTGGTGAGCAGGTCCGGCACGATGCCGAGCCGCGCGCAGCAGAACGCGGCGGTCACCGCGTTGCCGCCGAACGACACCGCGTAGGCGGAGGCGACGTGCTTCTCGTCGCCGGTCGGCATGTGATCGGTGAGAAACGTCACGTCGATGTAGGTTTGTCCGATGAAAAGCGCCTGCATCGTTCGGTCCTTAGGTTGCGCGGTCGAGTGTAATCCTGCGTGATAACTGTTGCATCATTGCGGCGTTCCCGCCGCGCATCAGGCCCGGCCGAAAGGTTGCGGTCCGGCCGCCGTTCTGCGACAACGTGCCGGACAGGAGCCGTTTTTTGACGCCGACCCAGCCCGAAACAGCCGACGCCGCCGCGCAAAATATCATCGTCGGATTTTTGCGCGAGGCCGGTCTGGTGCCGGCCGGCGCCAGCCCGCGGCTTTCGCCGCTGACCGGCGGGGTGGCCTCGGACATCTGGAAGGTCGAGGCGGGCGATCGCACCTTCGCGGTCAAGCGCGCGCTGCAAAAATTGCGCGTGGCGCGCGACTGGCAAGTGCCGGTCAGCCGCAACGTCAGCGAAGTCGATTGGCTGCGCGCGGCGGCGCGGGTGGTTCCCGGCGCGGTGCCCGAGGTGCTGGCGCATGACGCGGCGATCGGCGCGTTCGCGATGACCTACCTCGATCCGGCGCACCATCCGGTGTGGAAGGCCGAACTCGCCGCCGGGCGCGCCGATCCCGCCTTCGCCGCGCGGGTCGGCGACACCATCGCGACGATTCATGCCGCCACCGCGCATTCGGCCGCGCTGGCGCGACGGTTCGCCAACGACGCGCTGTTTCACGCGATCCGGCTGGAGCCCTATCTCGAAGCCACCGCGCCGGCGCATCCCGACCTGGCGGACGCGCTGATGGCGCTGTCGCGCGAAACGCTGGCGACCAAGGTGGCGCTGGTGCATGGCGACGTCAGCCCGAAAAACATCCTGGTCGGGCCGAACGGGCCGGTGTTTCTGGACGCCGAATGCGCCTGGTACGGCGATCCGGCGTTCGATCTCGCCTTCTGCCTCAATCACATGCTGCTGAAATGCCTGTGGACGCCGCGCGCCCGCGCGGGCTTCCTCGCCTGTTTCGACGCGCTGGCGGCCGCTTATCTGGCGCGGGTGAACTGGGAGCCCGCGGCCGATCTCGAACGCCGCGCGGCGCGGCTGTTGCCGGCGCTGTTTCTGGCGCGCATCGACGGCAAGTCGCCGGTGGAATATGTCACGGACGACAACGACAAGGCGCGGGTGCGCCGCGTCGCGACGCCATTGATCGCATCGCCGCCCTCGCGATTGGCCGAGGTGCGTGATGCATGGGCAGAGGATCTCGAAGGATGAGTGATACGCGGATCGCGGGGATCAAGGGGCGGCGGGTGTGGGACTCGCGCGGACGCCCGACCGTCGAGGTCGATGTCACCCTGAAAGGCGGCGCGTTCGGCCGCGCCATCGCCCCCGCCGGCGCGTCGATGGGCAGTGGCGAGGCGGTGGATCTGCGCGACGGCGGGGCGAAGCTCGGCGGCTACGATGTCGGCCGCGCGGTCGCCGCCGTCAACGGCGAGATCGCGGCGGCGCTCGCGGGGTGTGACGCGGCCGATCAGGCGGCGGTCGATCACGCGATGATCGCGCTGGACGGCACGCCGAACAAGGGCCGGCTCGGCGGCAACGCCATCGTCGCGACTTCGATGGCGGTGCTGCACGCGGCGGCGGCCGCGAGCGGCGCGCCGCTGTGGCGGCATCTGGCGCAAGGGCGCAAGACGCGAATTCCATTGCCGGAGATTCAGATTTTCGGCGGCGGCGCGCATGCCGCGCGGCGCGTCGACATTCAGGATTTCATGGTGATGTGTCCGGGCGCGGCCTCGTTCGCGCAGGCGCTGGAATGGACCGCCGAGGTCTATCTCGCCGCGGGCGCGATCATGAAGCAGGCCGGCAAGCTGCAAGGCGTCGCCGACGAGGGCGGCTACTGGCCGGCGTTCCGCAGCAATGAGGAGGCGCTCGACACATTGGTGGAGGCGATCCGCAAGGCCGGCTTCAAGGGCGGCGACGACGTCGCCATCTCGCTCGACGTCGCGGCGTCGGAGTTCGGCAGTCGCGGCGGCTACACGCTGGCGCTCGACAACCGCAAGCTCGACACCGCGGCGATGATCGACATGCTCGGCCGCTGGTGCGATGCCTATCCGATCGTCTCGATCGAGGACCCGGTGGCGGAGGACGACGCCGAGGGCTTTGCGGCCTTCACCCGCGCTTATGGCGATCGCTGCCAGGTGATCGGCGACGATTTCCTCGTCACCAACGCCGCGCGGGTGCGCAAGGCGGCGGCCGATGATGCCGCGACGGCGGTGCTCATCAAGCCCAACCAGGCCGGCACCGTGACCGAGACCCTTGCCGCGCTCGACGCCGGCAAGGCGGCGAACTTCGGCACCATCGTCTCGGCGCGCTCCGGCGAGACCGAGGACACAACCATCGTCCATCTCGCGATCGGCTGGGACGCGGGCCAGCTCAAGGTCGGCTCGTTCTCGCGGTCGGAGCGGATGGCGAAGTGGAACGAATGCCTGCGCATCGAGGAAGCGCTGGGGCGTGAGGCGGTGTTCGCCGGCGGTGGCGCGCTCGGATTTCGGAGGAAGATCGCATGATCGTCGGACTGGATCACGTCGTCATTCTGGTGCGCGACCTTGAGGCAGCGGCCGCCGCCTACGCCGCGCTGCTCGGCCGCGCGGTGGCGTGGCGCAGCGCCGACGCGGCGTCGGCCTCGGTGCTGTTCACGCTCGACAACATGTCGGTGGAACTGCTTGCGCCTTCGGCGGGCGGCGAGGGCGACCCCATCCGCCGCGCCATCGAGGCGAACGGCGAGGGCCTCGCCAGCCTGTGCCTGCGCGTTGAGGATATCGCAAGCTGGCGCCGGCGGCTGGATCGGCTCGGCCTCAAGCCGGAAGCGGTCAGCGACGGCGGCAGCCGCAATCTCATCGACGGCGCGTCGTTGTCGTGGCAGCGCACCCGCGCGGCGACCGACGCCGCGCACGGCGTGCGGCTGTTTTTTCTCGACATGAACGCGCAACGCCCGACCTCTGTCGTGACCGCCGAGGCGCCGGTGACGGGGCTCGATCATGTCGTGGTCGAGACCGCCGACCCCGAGCGCGCCGCCGCGCTCTATGGCGCGCGACTACGGCTCGACATGCGGCTCGACCGTTCGCATCCGGATTGGGGTCACCTGATGTTCTTCCGCTGCGGCGATCTCATCGTCGAGACGGTGAAGCGCGCCGGCAAGGATTATAGCGACGGGCGCGACCGCTTGTGGGGCCTGAGCTTTCGCGTCGACGACATCGCGGCGGCGCGGGCGAGGATGCTGGCGGCGGGGATCGACGTGTCCGAGCCGCGCGCCGGCCGCAAGCCGGGCACCTTCGTGGCCACCGTGCGCAACGGGACTTGTGGCGTGCCGACGATCTTGCTTCAGCCGCCGGGGCGGAGTTTGGAATAACGGATACGATCGTCATTGCGAGCGAAGCGAAGCAATCCCCCTCCCTTTATCCCTCCCCCGCGCGCGGGGAGGGTAGGGTGGGGTTCTGGATTGCTTCGTCGCTCCGCTCCTCGCAATGACGGCTGATACCCTACCTATCGCAATGACGGTTCACTCTAGCCGTGCATCACGCCTCGCGCGCCTTGCCACAACAGCGCGGCGGAGATGATGAACAGCAGCACATAGGCGATCCGGTAGAACAGTCCGGTCGGCGTCTTGCGCACCAGCCAGACGCCGGCGAGGTTGGCGGCGACGGCGACGGGCAATAGCGCCAGCGAGGTGGTGAAGTTGGCCGACGTGAACTGGCCGAGCGCGAAATACGGTCCGATCTTCAGCGCGTTGATGACGGCGAAGAAGATCGTGGTGGTGCCGACCAGCGTCAGTTTCGGCAGCCGCTGCGGCAGCACATGAACTTGGAACGGCGGCCCGCCGCCCTGCATCATGAACGAGGTGAAGCCGGACACGCCGCCCCAGAACACGCCGCTGGCGACGCGGCCGGTCTTCGGCGCGAGGGCCTTGCGTTGCCGCCACATGTTGGCGACGAAGGCCACGCCGACCAGACCGACGATGACGCGGATGGCGTCGTCGGAGACGAACGCCGCCGTCAGCCACGCCAGCGCCATGCCGGCCAGCGCGCCCGGCAGCATGATCTTGAGATTGGCGGCGTCCCAGTCGCGCCGATAGACATGAAGCGAGATCAGGTCCTGGGTGATGAGCACCGGCAGGATCAGCGCGGCGGCCTCCAGCGGCGGCAGATACAGCGCGACCAGCGGCGTCGCCGCGGTGCCGAGGCCGGCGAAACCGCCCTTCGACAGGCCGAGCAGCACCACCGCCGGGATCGCGACCGCGTAGAAGAACGGCTCGTTGATGAGAGGCGGCACGATCACGTCCGGTTTCAGCCGTCTTCAGTCGTTAGTCGTCTTCAGTCGTCATTGCGAGCGCGGCGAAGCAATCCGAGCAACGGGCCGTCATTGCGAGGAGCGCAAGCGACGAAGCAATCCAGTTCTTGCTTCGCGGCTTTCTGGATTGCTTCGCTGCGCTCGCAATGACGGAAACAACAAAGCTCGGAATCAGTCACGCGTCGAGCCTGCACGGCACGCTGGTAAAACCGCGGAAGCGGGCGCGGCCGCCGCGCACCGGCGTTCCGGCCAATTCGTAGCGCGGGAAGCGCGCGAGGAAGCGCGAGATGGCGATGGCGCCCTCCAGCCGCGCCAGCGCCATGCCGGCGCATTGATGGATGCCGGTGCCGAAAGCGAGATGCCGGTTCGGGGTGCGCGCGATGTCGAAACGCTCGGGATCGGGAAACTGCGCCGGATCGCGGTTGGCGGCGCCGATGCACAGCGTCACCGAGGTCAGCGGCGGCAGGGTCACGCCGCCGAGTTCGATGGTCTCGGTGGTCATGCGGTTGCCGAGCTGGTTCGAGCTCTCATAGCGCAAGACTTCCTCGACCGCGGTCTTGATCAGCGCCGGCTCGGCGATCAGACGCGCTTTCTGCCCGGGATGATCGTGCAGCGCCACCAGCCCGTTGCCGATCAGGTTGGTGGTGGTCTCGTGGCCGGCGTTGAGCAGGAAGATGCAGTTGTGCAGCAATTCCTTCGCGGTCAGCCGCTCGCCGTCGGGCTCGCCCTGGATCAGCCGCGTCAGCACGTCGCGATCCGGATCGCCGGGTCTTGCGCGGCGACGCTCGACCAGACCTTCGAGATAGGCGAGGAAATCGCGCACCGCATCGTTGCCGCGCTTGAAGGCGTCGGGACCGATCACCGGCTCCAGCGCGCCGAGGATCGCCAGCGACCAGTCGCGCAGCGGGCCGCGCTCGTCGTGGGGCACGTCGAGCAGGTTGCCGATCACCTCGATGGGAATGGCGGCGGCGAAATCCTCGATCAGTTCCGCCCGTGGTCCGTTGGCTTCCATGGCGTCGAGCAGATGGTCGACCAGCGCGATCAGGCCGGGCTCCATCCCGACGATGGCGCGCGGCGTCAGCGCGCCGGTGATCAGGCGGCGGACTCGCGTATGCGCCGGCGGGTCGTTGAAGACGAGGCTCGTGGTGTGGTGTTCGTAAAGCAGCGAGGTGCCGTATTTCGGCGCGAATTCCCGTTTCTTGTCCGAACTGAAGGCCCGCGTCGTCTTGTAGGCGGTGACGAGATCGTCGTAGCGGGTGAGGAAATAGCCGCCGTTCGGCAGCCGCTTCATCGGCGCGAACTCGCGCAGCGCGCGATAGATCGGATAGGGGTCGGCGTAGAATTCCGGCGTCAGCTTCTCGATGTCGAAATTCGCCGCCAGGTCTTTCGCCGTGAGGTCGCGCGCAAGGTGGTTCATGCCGGTTTCTCGTTTGTCGGGGATTATACCGGTTTGGCCGCCCGGCGAAACGGCCGGGAACCGATCGGCGGCACGGGAATTGTGATGCGTTGCAGCAAAGAGCTTGACAGGTCCTAAGTGAGTGATTACTCACGTCGGATGAGCACCATTCGCATGACCAGCGACCTGCGGCGAGAGCTGATCCTGTCGGCGGCGAAGCGGTGCTTTGCCCGCACCGGTTTCGCCGGCACCACCACCAAGACCATCGCGGCGGCGGCGTCGATTTCGGAAGCATTGCTGTTCAAGCATTTTCCGACTAAATCCGCGCTCTACGCCGCGATTCTGGCGGAGGCCTGCGAGGCTGATCCGAAGCTGGCGACGTTGCTCGGATTGGCGCCGTCGACCGAAACGCTGGTGGTGCTGATCCGCGGCATGGTGGGGCACTTTCTTCAGATGTCCGACGCGCCGGACGAGGAGGAAGCCCAGCAGTTGCGGCTGATGATCACCAGCCAGTTGGATGACGGCGAATTCGCGCGCGTGCTTTACGAAAAGATCGGGGACCTCATCGGACCCGTCTTCACCGCGTCGCTGGAGCGGGCGGTGGAGACGGGAGATGCCTCCGAAGTCGGACAGCGGCCGATCAATCTGTTCTGGTTCGCTCACCACATGGTGCTGCAACTGGTGCTGACGCGGTTGCCGCCGACGAATTGTTTGTCTTACGGGGAGACCGCGCAGTTGGAGCGGCAAGCCTGCGAATTCATCCTTCGCGGACTTGGATTGAACGAAACAGCGATCGCCGCGCATCTGGACCGCGATCTCGCGCCGGATCCAGCGCCGGAGCGATCCACGGAAAGCGCATGATATGACACGAGCGACGGAAGCGAACATGCAGGCCGATGCCGAAACCATTCAACACGAGACCGCGCGCGGGCCCGGCGAACAGCCGCGAAGCGGGAAACCGGTCCGCCGCGTCCGCTGGTTCATCATCGTCGGCCTGCTGCTGGCGATCCTGGCCGGCGGGGTGGTCGGCTTCCAGCAATTCCGCGCCAACGCGATCAAGGCGTTCTTCGCCAACAACAAGCCGCCGCCGATCACCGTCAGCGCCGCCGAGGCGAAGCTTGAGGTGATTCCGAACACGCTGCGCACCGTCGGCGAACTCGCCGCGGTGCATCAGGTCAACGTGACGTCGGACGTCTCGGGCCGCGTCACCGACGTGCTGTTCACCGCCGGCAGCCGCGTCACCGAGGGACAGCCTCTGGTGCAACTGTTCGACAAGCCGGATCAGGGCGATCTCGCCAGCTACAAGGCGCAGGCCAAGGTGGCGGAACTGTCGCTCGATCGCGCCAAGCAACTGGCGGTGCGCCAGTTCGGGCCGCAGGCGACGGTCGATCAGGCGCAGGCCGCCTTCGATCAGGCCAACGCCGGCATCGCCAAGACCGAGGCGATCATTTCCCAGAAGCTGGTGCGGGCGCCGTTCGACGGCGTGCTCGGCGTGCGTCACGTCGAGGTCGGCCAGTTCCTCACCGCCGGCACCCAGATCGTGACGCTGACGGATCTGTCGAAACTCTACGCCAACTTCACGGTGACGGAGAAGGACAGCGGCCGGCTCGCGGTCGGGCAGGTGGTGCGCGTCGCGGTCGACGCCTATCCGGGCAAGACCTTCGACGGCACCATCACCGCCATCGAGCCGCAGATCGCCACCGACACCCGCAACATCCGCGCCCAGGCGACGATCGCCAATCCGGAAGGCATTCTGAAGCCGGGCATGTTCGCCACCACCACGGTGGTCTTGCCGGACAAGCCGGCGGTGATCACCGTGCCGGAAACCGCGATCGAGTTCACGCTGTACGGCGACTCCGTCTATCTCATCAAGGAAAAGAAGACGGACGACGGCAAGACCAGCCTGACCGCCGAGCGCACCTTCGTGCGGACCGGCCAGCGCGCCAACGGCCGCGTGGTGATCGAGAAGGGCGTGCAGGCGGGCGACAAGGTGGTGGCCGTCGGGCAGTTGAAACTGCAATCGGGCGCCGCCGTCGAGATTTCGAAGGATCCGCTGCCGCCGATCAACAGCCCGCCGCCGCGTTACTGACGCGCGACCGGTGCCCGTGGCCGCCGCGCGCGGCCTCCATTGAAGCCAATTCGTCCCGGCCGGGTCCGAGAAGACGCCAGCCGCCCAGGGAGCGCCCGCAATGGCATTCACCGATATCTTCATCAAGCGGCCGATCCTGTCGGTGGTCGTCAGCCTGCTGATCCTGCTGATCGGCGGCGCCGCCGCCTACAAGCTGCCGATCCGGCAGTATCCGAAGCTGTCGAACACGGTGATCACCATCACCACGGCCTATCCGGGCGCCTCGCCGGAACTGATGCAGGGCTTCATCACCACGCCGATCGAGCAGGCGGTGGCCTCGGCCGAGGGCGTCGATTACATCACGTCGAACTCGACCCAGAGCCAGAGCCAGATCAAGGTTTTCATCAAGCTGAACTTCGACCCCAACGCGGCGCTGACCGAGGTGCTGTCGAAGGTCAACTCGGTGAAGTATCTGATCCCGAAGGAAGCCAACGACCCGGTGATCCTGAAGTCCACCGGCGAAACCACGGCGGTGATGTATCTCGGCTTCTCCAGCGATGAACTGTCGGGGTCGGCGATCTCCGACTATCTGACGCGCGTGGTGCAGCCGATCCTGTCCACCGTCGACGGCGTGGCCTCCGCCGACATCCTCGGCGGCCAGACCTTCGCCATGCGGCTGTGGCTCGATCCGGTGCGGATGGCCGGCCGCAATGTCAGCGTCACCGATGTCACCGCCGCGATCGCCGCCAACAACTTTCAGGCCGCCGCCGGTCAGACCAAGGGCTACTACACGATCTCCAACGTCTCCACCAACACCGACCTGCAAAGCGTCGAGCAGTTCAAGCGGATGACGGTGAAGGCGCGGGACGGCGGCTTCGTGCGCATGGAGGACATCGCCGATGTCGAACTGGCGGCGCAGAGTTCTGACGCCAGCGTCGCCTTCAGCGGCCAGCGCGC